>NZ_VFVS01000005.1:0-281790 GCF_006442215.1 Mesorhizobium sp. B2-3-11
AGGTCGGCGAAGACGCGGTAGCGACGCTCGGCATGGAGCTGGTCGATCGCCTCCTCGAAGAAACGCTGGTAATTCATCTCGACTTCCCAATTTTGGGCGGGATCATAATCATTGGCCTTTTGGTCGTCCACCGGGCCGATTTGGTCAAAATGCCACGCCCCGGACCTGTTCCTAACGACGGCGGATCGTGGCCTATTCCCAATCCGTGGCACGCTCTTTGGTTCACTTTTGTTTCCGCATGATGCCACATCAAGTGAACGCTGGTTACATCGGGTTTTAATGGGCAGACGGCAGACTTTCCAGTAAGGCGGTTGTTGAGACAGTTTCCGATAAATCTAGGGTAAGCGAGGATGCGGATGACGGTTTTGGTGACAGGTGGCGCAGGCTATATCGGCAGCCATATGGTCTGGGAATTGCTGGATGCGGGCGAAAGCGTGGTCGTTCTCGACCGGCTTTCCACCGGCTTCGAATGGGCGGTGGCGCCGGAGGCAAGGCTGGTCGTCGGCGATGTCGCCGACAAGGAACTGGTCGGCTCGATCATCCGGGAGAACAAGGTCGACGCGATCATCCATTTCGCCGGTTCCATCGTCGTCCCGGAATCGGTCGCCGACCCGCTCGCCTACTATGAGAACAACACCTCGAAGACACGCACGCTGATCGAAACCGCGGTGCGCGAAGGTGTGCCGAATTTCATCTTCTCCTCGACAGCCGCCGTCTATGGCGGCGCCGGACTGGAACCGGTGCGCGAGGATGCCAGCCTGGCGCCGGAATCGCCCTATGGCCTGTCTAAGCTGATGAGCGAATGGATGCTGCGCGATGCAGGCCTTGCGCACGACATCCGCTACACGGCGCTACGCTATTTCAACGTCGCCGGGGCCGACCCGAAGGGCCGCACCGGCCAGTCGACGCCGGGCGCCACCCATCTGATCAAGGTCGCCTGCGAGACCGCGCTAGGCAAGCGCCCGTTCATGCAGGTCTTCGGCACCGATTATCCGACGCCGGATGGCACCTGCATGCGCGACTATATCCATGTCAGCGATCTGGCCGCCGCGCATCGCCTTGCGCTGCAACGGCTACGCGCCGGCGGCGCCAGCCTCGTCGCCAATTGCGGCTATAGCCATGGCTATTCGGTGCTCGAGGTCATCGACAGCGTGCGCCGCGCCTTTGGCCATGACTTCGAGGTCAGGATGGGCGACCGGCGTCCCGGCGATGCCGCGGCGGTGGTTGCCAATTCCGATCTCGCGCGGTCCGAACTCGGCTGGACCCCGCAGCGCGACGATCTCGACCAGATCGTCAACGACGCGCTGGCCTGGGAGCGCATCCTGACCAGCAAGAACTCCGCGCGGAGCTGAGCGCGCTTTCCCAGGGGCTCACAAGCCCCAAGGGCTCGCAAGGTGCGCGGCGACGCGCTATGCAAGCATTCGCGATACGGCGTGGAGGCGCCGTGCCGCGAAGAGGTTTGGGGGATGGCATGAAGATAACGGTGCTTGGAGCCGGCGTCGTCGGTACGGCGGCCGCCTATTACCTGGCCGCCGACGGTCACGAGGTCACCGTGATCGAGCGCCATGCGGCGCCGGCGCGGGGCACCAGCCAGTCGAATGCCGGGCTGGTGTCTCCGGGGGATGCCACCGCCTGGGCCTCGCCGGCGGCACTCAAGACGTTCCTGCGCGGGCTCTACAATCATGATCTCGGCATCAAGGTGCGGCTGCGCTTCGATCCTTATTTTCTCGCCTGGAGCCTGCGCTTCCTGCGCCAGTGCACAGTGACCCGCCTGCGCGCCAACAGCCAGGTCAAGCTGCGGCTCGCGCTCTATTCGCGGGACTGCATCAACGCCATTTCAGCCGATACCGGCATCCACTATGACGAGCGCAAGAAGGGCATCCTCTATTTCTTCCGCTCGCAGCACAGTCTCGACACCGGCACCGACAACTATCGCTATCTGGCCGAGCATGGCCTGCCGATCGAGATCGTCGGCCGGGACCGGCTGGTCGAGCTTGAACCAGGTCTTGCCGGGGTGAAGGAAAAGATCGTCGGAGGCGTCTACTCGCCGATCGACCAGACCGGCGATTCCCGGCAGTTCGTGGAAAATTTGGCCGCCTACGCCGCCGAAAAGCTCAGCGTGACCTTTCTTTACGGCACGACGGTCGAGGGCCTCGATATCGAGGGCGACCGGGTGCGGGGCGTGATGACCTCGGCCGGACCGATCGTCGGCGACGCAGTGGTCATCTCGATGGGGCCGGAGAGCGGTTTGCTCGGCCGGCGCTACGGCATCGACCTGCCGGTCTATCCGGTGAAGGGCTATACGGCAACGATTCCGCTGGAGGACGAGAGCAAGGGGCCGACCATGGGCGGCGCCGACGAGGATCAGCTGATGGCCTATTCGCGCCTCGGCAATCGCTTGCGGTTGGCTTCCACCGCCGAATTCACCGGCTTCGACCGCACCCACAAGCCCAGCGACTTTGCCACCATGTTCAGGACCGGCAAGGACCTGTTCCCCGGTGCCTTCGACGAGAAGAAGGCCGAGCTATGGGCTGGTTTGCGGCCGATGATGCCGAATTCGGTGCCGGTCATCGGCCCGGCGCGCTACAAAAACCTCTATCTCGACACCGGCCACGGCCATGTCGGCTGGACAATGGCCTGTGGCTCGGGAAAATTCCTCGCCGACCTCGTCGCCGGCCGCAAGCCGGAGATCGACCCGCAGGGATTGGTCTACAGGGGATAAAATGTCGGGACCGCAAGTCGCCATCGACCTTGGCCGCATCGAGCGCAATGCACGTACCATTGTCGATCGTTGCGCGCTTTCTGATATCAAGGTGTTCGGCGTCACCAAGGGCACTTGCGGCATGCCGCAGGTGGCGCGCGCCATGCTGCGCGGCGACGTCGCCGGCATTGCCGAATCCCGCTTCGAGAACATCCGCCGACTGCGCGACAGCGGTATCACCGCGCCGATCATGCTGTTGCGCAGTCCGCCGATGGCGCGTGTGGAGGAAGTGGTGCGCACCGTCGACGTCAGCCTGCAGTCGGAGCTGACGATCATCCGCGAAATCTCGCGCATCGCCGAGCGCATGGGCCGCGTACACGACATCATGCTGATGATCGATCTCGGCGATCTCCGGGAAGGCATCTGGCCGAACGACCTCATCCCCACGGTCGAGCAGATTCTCGACATGAAGGGCGTACGCATCGCCGGCATCGGCACCAATCTCGGCTGCTTCGGCGCCATCATGCCGACGGAGGAAAATCTCGGCCAGCTCGTCGCCCATGCCTACAAGACCGAGCGGCTGTCCGGGAAAAGCCTGGACTTCATCTCCGGCGGCGCCTCGTCGTCCCTGCCGCTGCTGCTCGAAGGCAAATTGCCGGCCGGTATCAACAATCTGCGCGTCGGCGAGGCGATCCTGCAGGGTGGTGTGGAAACCTTCCGTGACGTGCCATGGGCCGAACTCGAACCCGATGCCTGCCGGCTGACCAGCGACGTCATCGAGGTCAAGCTCAAGCCGTCACGGCCGATCGGCACCTCCGGTTACGACGCCTTCGGCAACCAGCCTGTCTTCCCCGACGAAGGCGACAGGTTGCGCGCCATCGCCAATATCGGCCGGGAGGATGTGCTGGTCGAAGGGCTGAGCCCGATCGGCAAAGGGATAAGGGTGCTCGGCGCCTCCAGTGACCATCTGCTGCTCGATGTCCAGGACGCCGACCCGCCGCTCGCCGTTGGCGATCGCGTCGCCTTCCGCATGAGCTATGGCGCCATGCTTTTGGCAATGACCTCGGAATATGTCGAAAAAGCACCAATGCACGATGTCGCGGATTTCTCCGGCCGCAAGATGGTGTCGATTTCGGCCGAAGCGGAAGCGGCCCGCATCCTCGCCCGGGAGGGAACCGGCGCCCGGCTGGAGGCGATGAACTTCGATGTCGTCGAACTGGCCGATATCGATCGGCCGCCCTCCGGACTGATCCGTCTGACTGCAGGCGCCGATCGTCGTATCGCTCACAAGGCGCTGACGGCGACGGCGGGCGCGACGCACTCCTTCGGCCTGATCTGGATCGATTCCATCGCCGCGCTGATGCCCGAGGACGAGGACGGCATCGACCTGCCGGAAGTGTCGGTACTGGCGCGCTCGCTTGGCCTCGACCACAAGGCCGGCGCGCTGCAGCCGCAGCTGTCGCCGGAAAACGTTGTCATCATCGGACTGCGCCATGCCGACCCGGCCGAAGTGCGGGTGCTGAAGGATTCGCGCGTCTCGGCCTTCACCATGACCGACATCGACGCCATGGGCATGCGCGACCTGATGCACGAGGCGATCCGCATCGCCACCTCGGGCACGCAAGGATTTCACGTCAGCTACTCGCCTGATGTGACCGAATTCGCCGGCTGGGCGGCTGGTTCCGGCGGCCTCACCGTGCGCGAGACGCATCAGGCGATGGAGGCGATCGCGCTTTCCGGCGGACTGCTGTCGATGAATGTCTCCGGTTTGAGTGCCGATCTGGAGCCCAGGATCGGCACCGATACCATCAACTTCGTCATGTCGGCCTTCGGCAAGCGGATCCTCTGATCAGCCAATAGCCTCGACGGCCGCCCGCCACGCGCGCGCATACTCCGCCCAGGCCGGATCGGCCGGCGGCTCTTGTGTCTGGCCCTTGCCATGCGCGGCACCCTGGTCCGATGCCAGCAGGGCGGCCCCGATGCTGGTGCCGGTAGCGGCTTCCGATGCGATGACCGCGCGGCCGGTCCTGGCGGCAAGCATCCGCGTGAACAATTGGTTGCGCGCGAAAGGTCCCTCGACTGTCGTCGGGCCATCGCCGCCGATCAGGTCGAGGCAAGTGGCGGTCATTAGCGCCAGGTAGAAGGAGATCGCGGCAAAGCGCTGGCCGGGAGGGATGGCCTCGCCCTTGCGCCATGCGGCGGTGTGATGCGGAAACGGCCCCGAGCCTTGCTGGATAGAAGGCAAAAGCAATGTCTTGCGCGCCAGCACCGCGGTGACATCGCTGTCGTTCCAGTTCTGCGCCGAGCCTTCGGTCAGCAGCGAGAATTCGCGGCCGCCCATGAACCGCGCCGAGGGCACGGGGTTGCCGAGGGCATTGACATTGACCAGCGTATCCCTTGCTGGATCGAGCGCGACCGCCTTGCCGCCGACCGCCATCGATACCACCCAGGTGCCGGTCGAGACCACCGAGAAGGGCGGCGCATCGGACAGGAGATGCGGCAGCAGGGAGGCGTTGGAATCGTGCAGGCCGCAAAAGACCGGCGTTTGTGGGTCGAGCCCGGTCCGCTCCGCAAGCGCGGGCAGGATCGAGCCAAGACGATCGCTGGCCGGCCGCACGGGCGCCATCAGGTCGCGCCAGCCCAAGCGGTCGACCAGCGCCGAAAAATCCCCCGTCCAGGGGTTCCACAGATCGGTGTGGCAGCCGAGCGAGGTGACGTCGTTGGCGACGATACCGGTCAGGCGCAGCGCCCAATATTGCGGGTACATCAGCATCGCGGCGGCCCTGGCGAACTCCGTCGGGAAGCTTTGCTGCTGCCAAAAGAATTGCGCGCCGAGATTGAGGCCGAGCGGCAGGCGCGGCGTGCCGGTCTCGGAGAAGGGCGGGCGGATCGCACCATAGCCTTCCGCAAGCTCGTCGGGCCCGTCGAATTCATAGTCGAGAACAGGCAGCACGAGTTCGCCGGAGGCATCGACCAGCACGCCGGTCGCGCCATGGGTGGTGATCGAAATGGCGTCGATGCGCTGTTCGCGGTTGAGCGCCGCAAGGCTGTCGAGGATGAAAACCCACAGCGCTTCGACATCGTGATGCGGATAGGGCGCCTGTCGCACCGGCGCATTCGCCCTGCGGCGCAGCGCTACCTCGCTCAATGTGGCGAGATCGACCAGCGCCACCTTGGCGTTGGTCTTGCCGATATCGATCACGGCGACGTTGCGGATCGCGCTCATTCCATATGGAACATTATTTCCAGGGGCACCGCCACCGGTTCATTGTCCGGCCTGGTCTCCATGATGTCGGCCATTTCAGCCCACCAGCGCTGCATCACCGGATGCTTCGGCAGATCGTCCATGCCGTGACCATCGCGCCGCCACAGCACCCCAAACAGGATATTGATCTCTTCGTCGAGATGGATCGAATAGTCGGAGACGCCGGCCTGCTTGAGCAACGCGACCAGCGCCGGCCAGATTTCATCGTGGCGCTTCTTGTACTCGGCCTTCATGCCGGGCTTGAGCATCATCTTGAATGCGTACTTCTCGGGCATCAGGCCAGGCGTCCCCCGCGCAGCCGCCGCCAGACGATCGGCAGCGCAATGACGATGATCAGGAGCAGGCCTATGAAGATCGACATGACGATGCCGGGCACGTTGAGCAGGCCGAGGCCGAAGGTCACCAGCCCCATGATGAAGGCGGCGAGCACGACGCCCAGAATGCTGCCGGCGCCGCCAAGGATGCTGACGCCGCCCAACACCACCATGGTGATGACTTCGAGCTCATAACCTTGGGCGATGGACGGCCGTGTCGAGCCGAGCCGCGAGGTGATCAGCACCGAGGCGATGCCCGACATCAGGCCGGTCAGGCAAAACAGGATGAATTTTATGCGGCCGACGCGCACGCCGGAAAACTGTGCCGCGACCGGATTGTTGCCGATGGCGAAGACACGACGGCCGAAACTCGTGCGGTGGAGCATGAACCAGTAGACGACAGCCGCGATGAGGAAGAGCACCAGTTCGAACGACACCACCCACCAGACGTAACCCTGGCCGAAGAAGGCGAAGCTTTCAGGATAGCCCTTGTAGGCCTGGTCGCCGAGGATGATGAAGGCGATGCCGCGAAACAGGCTCATCGTGCCGATGGTGACGACGATGGAAGGCAGGCCGAGGCGCGTGACCAGCAGCCCGTTGAAGGCGCCGCAGCCGAGGCCGACGACGATGCCGATCAAGACAAGCACTGGCGTGCCGGCGCCGGCCTGCACCGCCATGCCCATCATGGTCGATGCCAGCGCGATGATGGCGGCCACCGACAGATCGATCTCGCCGGAGATGATCAGCAATGCCATTGCAAAGGCGATCAGACCCTTTTCGGTGAAGTTGAAGGTGAGATCGGAGAGCGAATAGGGGTCCAGGAAATAGGGTGAGGCGAAACTGTTGATGGCAAAGATGGCGATAGCCACCACGACCAGCAGCGCTTCCCAGGAAAAGATCGCCGAAGAGAGCGGCTTGTCGAGCCGGTCGGGAATGTGGCGAGGGGCGGGGACGTCGGTCATGCCGCTTCCATCTTTCTCAGGATGATGCGGCCCTGCTGGCGTTCGCCGCGCGCGTTGAGCACGACGGCCAGGATGATGGCGCTGCCCGAAATCGCCATCTGCCAGAAGGGCGAGATGTTGATGACCGGCAACGCGTTGGAGATGATGCCGAGAAACAGCGCACCGAGCACGGCACCCCCGACCGAACCGATGCCGCCGGCGATCGAGATGCCGCCGATGACGCAAGCGGCGATGATGTTGAGCTCATAGCCGTTGGCGACCTCGACCGAGGCAATGACGTAGCGCGAAATCCAGAGATAACCGCAGAGGCCACCGATCATGCCGGAGATGCAGAAGACGATGAATTTCGTGCGGCCGACATCGATGCCAGTATAGACCGACGCCGTCGGATTGACGCCGATGGCATAGATCGAGCGGCCGAGCGCGGTGCGTGTCATCAGCACGAAGAACAGTCCGATGACCAGTATGGCGATCAAGGACAGCACGGGAATGCCGAGGAAAGCAGCGCGCTGGAAACCGATGAAGTCCGGGCTCATCTTGTCGGCATTGACCCAGGCGCCGCCGGACAGGACGAAAGTAGCGCCGCGATAGATGGTCAGTGTGCCCAGCGTCACCACGATCGAGGGGATGTTCAACCGCCACACCAGCAGGCCGTTGATGGCGCCGAGCATCAGCCCGACGGCGAGCGCGATGACGATCAGCAGCGGGATCGGGATTGCCGGATGGGCGGCGTTCAGCATCGCCACCACCATGCCGGTGAAGCACAGATTGGAGGCCATCGACAGGTCGATGGAGCGGGTCAGGATAACGACCATCTGGCCGAGCGCCAGGATCATCAGGATCGAGGTGTCGTTGAACACCTGGCGCAGGTTGCCTGCATCGGCAAAGGCCGGAAAGCGCGTCGAGATCAGCCCGATCAGCACGACGATGGCTGCGAGCAGCCAGATTTCGCGGTATTTGAGGAATGCTTTCATGCCGCGATCCCCGCTGCCGTCCTGACCAGCGTCTCGGCGTCCAGTCCCTTGTTGTCGTAGACCGCCGCGACGAGACCCTCGCGCATGACGACGACGCGGTCGGACATGCCGAGGATTTCGGGCAGTTCGGACGACACCATGATCACCGACAGGCCCTGCGCCACAAGCTCCGCCATGAAGCCGTGCACGGCGGCCTTGGAGCCGATGTCGATGCCCTTGGTCGGCTCGTCCAGGATGATTACCTTGGGTGTCGTCGCCAACCATTTGGCGATGACCACCTTCTGCTGGTTTCCCCCCGAAAGCGTTCCGACATCCTGGCTGAGCGAGGAGGCCCTGAGGTCAAGCCTCTCTGTAAAGGAACGGGCCAGCGAAAATTCCTCCGCCAGCCGAAGCATGCCGGATTTGGAGGTGCGGGCGAGCGAAGGGAGAGAAACATTCTGGAAGATCGGCAGGCCGATCACCACGCCCTGCTTGCCGCGTTCCTCCGGCACGTAGACGATGCCGGCCTCGATCGAATCCGCCGCCGATTTCGGCGCGATCGCCTTGCCTTCCAGCGTGATCGTGCCGCTGCTGGTGCGCGTGATGCCTGAAATCGCCTGCATGACCTCGCTGCGCCCGGCACCGACCAGGCCGTAGAAGCCCAGGATCTCGCCCTTGTGCAGCTCGAAGCCGATGTCGTTGAATTCGGTCGGGTGCGACAGGCCGGAAACGGAGAGCACCGGCGCGCCGATCTCGGCCTTGCGCTGCGGAAAGATGTGGTCGACCGCGCGGCCCACCATCATCCGCACGATCTGGCTCTGGCCGGCATCCCTGATCAGGCCTTCGCCGACCATCTCGCCGTCGCGGAATACGGTGTAGCGGTCGGCGATGCGATAGATCTCGTCGAACTTGTGGCTGATGAACAGGATCGCCTTGCCCTGTTCCTTGAGGAACTCGATGAGCAGGAACAGCTCCTCGATCTCCTTCGTCGAAAGGGCGGCGGTCGGCTCGTCCATGATGACGATCTGAGAATCGATCGACATGGCGCGCGCGACGGCGACCAGATGTTTGTTGGCAATGCCGAGATCCCTGAGCCGCGCATCGGCGTCGATATGGCCGGCATGCATCGTGTCGAGCACTTCCCGCGCATTCTTGCGCATCGTGCGCCAGTCGATGGTGCCGAAGCGGCTGCGCGGCGCATGGCCGAGGAAAATGTTTTCGGCGACGCTCAGATCGTCGAACAGAACCGTCTCCTGATGGATGGCGGTGACGCCGATTCCGAAGGCCGCATGCGCGCTGGGCAAGGTGACGGGCTGTCCGTCAATGCTGATGATCCCTGCGTCGGGCTGGTAGATGCCGGTCATGATCTTGACCAGCGTCGACTTGCCGGCGCCGTTTTCACCGATCAGTGCGGTCACCTGGCCTGGATAAAGCGAAAGGCTGACATTGTGCAGCGCCCGCACGCCGGGAAAGCTCTTGGAGATGCCGGACAGCGTCAGGCGTGGAGCCGAGGCTGTAGGCCGCTCCTTTGTCTCGCTGCGTTGGGCTGTCGTGTCCATATCCGTATCAAGCCCCGAAACTAGGTCCGTTTGAAGTCGCGGCGGGACGAAAGCCCCGCCGCGCCATTGAAGGGCGCCAGGATCAATAGATCTTGGAGAACTTCTCGATGTTGCTCTTGTCGAACTGGAAGGGCGGAGCCATCGCGGCCGAATTGGTGTCGTCGAGCGTCACCTTGCCGACGCGGCCGATCGACAGCGTCGCACCCGGCTTGGCCTCTTCCTTGTTCACCGCCAGGTCATGGGCGAGGTAGACGGCGGAGTAACCGAGGTCGATCGGGTTCCACAGCGCAACGGCCTGGCTGGCGCCATTGTCGATGAACTTCTTGAACTCCGACGGCAGCGCCAGGCCGGTGACGTTGACCTTGCCGATCAGGTTCTCGTCGGTGACGACCTGGGCGGCGGCGACGACGCCGACGGTGGTCGGCGCGATGATCGCCTTCAGGTTCGGATAGGACTTCAAGAGGCCTTTGGCCTCATCGGTGCTCTTGGCCGAGTCGTCATCGCCATAGACGGTGGCGACCAGCTTGATCTTGGGGAACTTCTCCGGCAGCACCTTCTTGGCCGCTTCGATCCAGGAATTCTGGTTGGTCGCGGTCGAGGAGGCCGACAGGATGGCGACATCGCCGCCTTCCGGCAGATAGTCGGCGGCCAGCTTGATGATGGTCTCGCCGATCAGCCCGGTGTCGGATGGGTTGAGGTGAAGCTGGCGGCCTTCCTTGGCGACGCCCGAATCCCAGGAGATGACGGTGATGCCACGCTCCATGGCCTTCTTCAGCACCGGCACCAGCGCGTCGGCGTCATTGGCGGAAATCGCGATGGCGTTGACCTTCTGCGCGATCAGCGAATTGACCACTTCGATCTGCGCCTCGGCGGTCGCCTTGGTCGGGCCGGTGTAGATGATGTCGACGTCGCCGAGTTCCTTGGCCGCCTCTTGCGCGCCCTTGTTGGCGGCATCGAAGAAGCCGTTGCCGAGCGACTTCACCACCAGCGCGATCTTGACATTTTCAGCGTAGGCGGCATTCACGAACATGGCGGCCGAGAAGGCCGCCGTCACCATCAATTTCTTCAAGAAGCTCATCGAATTTCCTCCCTTGAGCGTTGCATTCCATCGCCGCTGCGGGCGTGAGGTGTCTCAGGCCTGCAGTGAAGATTCTTCCTTTGTCGACTTGCGGGCGACTATCAGCGTCACCCCCGCGGTTTCCAGCATCTTTGCCTCGCGGTCTTCGATGCCGTCATCGGTGATGACGGTGGCGATGCGCGAAAGACCGCACAGGATCAGGCTGGAGCGTTTGCGGAATTTCGAGGAATCGACCAACACCACCAGTTCGTCGGCCTGGTCGATCAGCTTCTGCTCCGCCTGGATCAGCAGCGGATCGCCTTCCATCAGGCCGAGAGGCCCCAACCCTTGAGCGCCCATGAACATGCGGCGCGCGTAGAAATTGCGCGTCACGTCGTTGTCGAAAGGCGACAGGATGATGTTCTGCTCGCGATAGATCGTGCCGCCCGACAGCATCACCGTGTTCTTGGAGTGCTTGAGCAGGTGCTCGGCGATCGGGAACGAATTGGTGAAGATCGGCATGCGGCGACCGGTCAGGAAATGCACCATCTGGAAGGTGGTGGTGCCGCCATTGATGATGATCGGCTCGCCGTCCTTGCACAGTTCGACCGCTTCGCGTGCGATCGCCCGCTTCTGCGCGGCGTTGAGCGTTTCGTTGACGGAGAAGGGGCGGCCCGCCAGCCCGATGAACTGCGGCGGCGAGATCGCCTCGGCGCCGCCGCGCACCCGGCGCAGGCGTTTCTGGACATGGAGAGCAGCGATGTCGCGCCGGATCGTCGCCTCGGAGGATTCCGTCAGGTCGACCATCTCCTGCACCGTGACCACAGGTTTTTCCTGGACGGCGGACAGAATGATCCTGTGGCGCTCTTTTTCGTGCATGGTTCCTCCCTGCCTCAGCATCTAGGCACCCAAAACGAGCAGTGTCAATCATTTCCGATCATATAATTCCATTGTGCAATGCAATATGATTGATGTTGATCGTTTGTGATTGACAAGCTCGGCTCTTGCGTAGACATTCCCGGGCGAAAAAGGAGCGCATCGTCCGCGCTCCAAGGGAGGATTACCTATGCTCGACAAGCGCTCCGGCTCGCGCCTCGCCAATCTGTGGGATGATGCGAAGGCACAGGGGATGAGCGAGCCCGAGCTTCTGGTCTATCGCTCGAACACGCTCGGCTCCGACAAGCGAGTCACCAACTATGGCGGCGGCAATACCTCCTCGAAGATCTGGCAGAAGGATCCGCTCACCGGCGAGAATGTCGAGGTGCTTTGGGTCAAGGGCTCGGGCGGCGACAGCGCCTCGATCAAGCTGGACGGCTTCGCCACCCTCTACATGGACAAGTTGCGGGCGCTGAAGGGGCTTTACCGCGGCGTCGAGCATGAGGACGAGATGGTGGGTTATCTGCCCCACTGCACCTTCAACCTCAATCCACGCGCGGCCTCGATCGACACGCCGCTGCACGCCTACGTGCGGAAGCCCTTCGTCGACCACATGCATCCCGATGCCATCATCGCCATCGCCGCCGCGAAAGATTCCAGGGCGCTGACCAAGGAGATCTTCGGCGATGTCATTGGCTGGCTGCCATGGAAACGGCCGGGCTTCGAGCTTGGCCTGTGGCTGGAGAAATTCTGCCTCGAACACCCAACCGCCAAGGGCGTCATCCTCGAAAGCCACGGCCTGTTCACCTGGGGCGACACCCCCAAGGAATGCTACGAGACGACGATCTCGGTGATCAACCAGGCGATCGAATGGTTCGAGCGCCGCTCCGAAGGCATGGCGATTTTCGGTGGTGAGGTGGTGAAGTCGCTCGACGCCGCTGACCGCCGTGCCATTGCCGCCAAGCTGATGCCGAGAATCCGTGGCCTGATCTCGGAAAAGAGCCACAAGCTCGGCCATTTCGACGATTCGGCCGCCGTGCTCGAATTCGTCAATTCGAAAAATTTGCGCCCGCTGGCCGCACTCGGCACCTCGTGCCCGGATCATTTCCTGCGCACCAAGATCCGCCCGCTGGTCATCGAATTCGACCCGGCAAAGCCTGACATTGATGCCGTCATCGCGCGCCTCGCCGACGACATTGCCGAATATCGTGTCGGCTACCAAGCCTACTACGACAGCTGCAAGCATGCGGATTCGCCCGCCATCCGCGATCCCAATGCGGTGGTCTATCTGATGCCCGGTGTCGGCATGTTCACCTTCGCCGGCGACAAGGCGACCGCACGCATCTCGGGCGAATTCTACGTCAATGCCATTAACGTCATGCGCGGCGCGTCCACCGTCTCGTCCTATGTCGGCCTGCCCGCGCAGGAGGCTTTCGACATCGAGTACTGGCTGCTCGAGGACCTGAAGCTGCAGCGCATGCCGACGCCGAAGTCTCTCGCCGGCCAGATCGCGCTGGTCACCGGCGGCGCCGGCGGCATCGGCCGGGCTACGGCCAACCGCCTGCTGCGCGAAGGCGCCTGCGTGGTGCTGGCCGATATAGACGAGGCGGCGCTCGCCAGCGCCAATGAGGAACTGGCCAAGGTCTTTGGCATGGATTTCGTCCGGCCGGTCCTCATCAACGTCACCTCGGAGGATCAGGTCGTCGCCGGCTTCGCCGAGACCGCGGTCGAGTTCGGCGGCATCGACATTCTGGTCTCCAATGCTGGGCTTGCGTCCTCGGCGCCGATCGAGGAGACGACGCTGGCGCTGTGGAACAAGAACATGGATATCCTGTCGACCGGCTATTTCCTGGTCTCGCGGGAAGCGTTCCGGCTGTTCCGGGTACAGAAGATCGGCGGCAATGTCGTCTTCGTCGCCTCCAAGAACGGCCTTGCCGCGTCACCCAATGCCGCCGCCTATTGCACCGCCAAGGCCGCCGAAATCCATCTCGCCCGCTGTCTCGCGATGGAAGGCGCGGAAGCGCAGGTCAGGGTCAATGTCGTCAACCCGGACGCCGTGTTGCGTGGCTCGAAGATCTGGACCGGCGAGTGGAAGGAACAACGCGCCGCCGCCTACAAGATGTCGACCGACGATCTCGAAGAGCACTACCGCTCGCGCTCGATGCTGAAGCGCTCCGTCTTCCCGGAAGACATCGCCGAAGCGATCTATTTCCTGGCCTCCGACATGTCGGCCAAGTCGACCGGCAACATCATCAACGTCGACGCCGGCAACGCACAGAGCTTTACGCGCTGAGCTAACCTCGAAGCGCTTCCCTTCTCCCGTCACTATACGGGGAGAAGGTGGCCCGAAGGGCCGGATGAGGGGCAGCGCTCACCGAATGCATTCTGGGAGGAACAGCAGTGTCCGAATCCATCATCTCCGCCGACATCGTCGATAAGAGCAATGCCGCGCGCAAGGCCCACCTCGAGCGCGACTACGCCTCGCTCGGCGAACGCCTCGACCGGCGCGGCATTGCCATCAATGCGATCAGGGACAAGGTCGAGAAATTCGCCGTCGCGATCCCCTCCTGGGGCGTCGGCACCGGCGGCACCCGCTTCGCCCGCTTCCCGGGCGCTGGCGAGCCACGCGACATCTTCGACAAGATCGAGGATTGCGCCGTCATCAAGCAGTTGACGCAGGCGACCCCGACCGTCTCCCTGCACATCCCGTGGGACAAGGCCGATCCGAACCGGCTGAAGCAGGCGGCTTCCCGCTTCGGTCTCGGTTTCGATGCCATGAATTCCAACACCTTCTCGGACACGAAGGATCAGAAGCTCTCCTATAAATTCGGTTCGCTGTCGCATTCCGATGCCGGTACGCGCCGGCAGGCGGTCGAGCACAATCTCGAATGCATAGAGATCGGCAAGACGCTGGGCTCCAGGGCATTGACGGTGTGGATCGGCGACGGCTCGAATTTCCCCGGCCAGGTCAATTTCGCCAAAGCCTTCGAGCGCTATCTCGATGCCATGAGGCAAGTCTACGCCGGCCTGCCGGCCGACTGGAAGCTGTTCACCGAGCACAAGATGTACGAGCCGGCCTTCTATTCCACCGTCGTGCAGGACTGGGGCACCAACTACATCATCGCCAAGGAATTGGGTGACAAGGCGTTCTGCCTCGTCGACCTCGGCCACCATGCGCCCAACGTCAACATCGAGATGATCGTGTCGCGGCTGATCCAGTTCAAAAAACTCGGCGGCTTCCACTTCAACGATTCGAAATATGGCGACGACGATCTCGATGCCGGCTCGATCGATCCCTACCGGCTGTTCCTCGTCTTCAACGAACTGGTCGATGCCGAGCTTTCCGGCGCCGAAGGCTTTGATCCCGCCCATATGCTCGACCAGAGCCACAACGTCACCGATCCGATCGAAAGCCTGATGCTGTCGGCGGTCGAGGTGCAGCGCGCCTATGCGCAGGCGCTGCTGGTCGACCGCAAGGCGCTTGAAGGTTTTCAGGACGGCAATGACGCGCTGATGGCGACGCAGATGCTGAAGGCGGCTTACCGCACCGATGTCGAGCCGATCCTTGCCATGGCGCGGCTGAAGACCGGTGGCGCCATCGATCCGGTCGCCGCTTACCGGGCAGCGGGCTACCGCGCCAAGGTCGCGGCCGAACGGCCAGCCGTCGCAGGCGGCTCCGGCGGGATCGTTTGAGGTAGAGCCGATCTCCCCCCTTGCGGGGAAGATGTCCGGCAGGACAGAGGGGGGCGCTGTCCCGCCGACGTCTCAGCTGATTGAGCTGCCTCACAATCAAACCTGGATGAACAAACGTCTGAAGGTTGGCGATCCCTCACGCCCTGTATCTCCCCACAAGCGGGCAGTCACCAACCCGTGAATGTCTTCATTGAAGATGGACTCGATCGCTCCAAGTAGCTCTTCTTAGCAAGCACCACCTGGAGAACCCGCCATGCACCTCACCCGCCGGACGCTGATCGCCCTCAGCCTTTCCATCACTTTCGCCTTTTCGCCATCGGCCTTCGCCGCGTCACCAGCACCGGCCAAGGGCGAGAACGGCATGGTCGTCACGGCCCAGCATCTGGCTTCCGAAGTTGGCGTCGAGGTCCTGAGAAAGGGCGGCAATGCCGTCGACGCGGCTGTCGCTGTCGGCTATGCCTTGGCCGTGGTCTACCCCAACGCCGGCAATATCGGTGGCGGCGGCTTCATGACCATCCGCTTCAAGGACGGTAAATCGACCTTCCTTGATTTTCGTGAGCGGGCGCCGCTTGCCGCGACCAAGACCATGTATCTCGACAAGGACGGCAACCCGGTGAAGGGCGCCAGCCTCGACGGCTACCTCGCGGTCGGCGTACCGGGTTCCGTCGCCGGTTTCGAGATGGCGCGCCAGAAATACGGCACCTTGTCCAGGCAGGATTTGATGGCGCCGGCGATCAACTATGCCAAGGACGGGTTCATCCTCAACCAGGGCGATGCAGCCTCATTCGCCGGCGGCGCTGAAAGGTTGGCGAGGGACCCAGCGGCGGCCGCCGCCTTCCTCAAACCCGGTGGCAAGCCCTACGGCATCGGCGAGAAGCTGGTTCAGCCCGACCTTGCCGCGTCGCTCTCAGCCATTTCCGAGAGAGGTCCCGATGCCTTCTACAAAGGCGCCATCGCTGACGCCATCGTCAAGGCGAGCGGCGCCAGGGGCGGTATCCTGGCCAAGGGTGATTTCGAACACTATGCGGTGCGCGAGCTGAAGCCCGTCACCTGCTCCTATCGTGGCTACGAGATCATCTCGTCGCCGCCGCCGAGCTCAGGCGGCGTCATCATCTGCGAAATCCTCAACGTGCTGGAAGGCTACCCGCTGTCCTATCTCGGCGCCGGCTCGGCCGAAACGGTGCATGTCATGGTCGAGGCGATGCGCCACGCCTATGTCGACCGCAACTCGGCGCTCGGCGATCCCGATTTCGTCGACAACCCGATCTCCAAGCTGCTGGATAAAGCCTATGCCAAGGACATCCGCGACAAGATCGATCCGTTCCGGGCCGGTGTGTCGCAGGACCTGATGCCGAAGGGTTTTGGCGAATCGAAGGAGACGACGCACTATTCGATTATCGACAAGGACGGCAACGCGGTCGCGGTCACCTACACGTTGAACGGCTCGTTCGGCGCCGGCGTAGTGGCGGACGGCACCGGCATCCTGCTCAACAACGAGATGGACGACTTCACCCAGAAACCCGGCGTGCCAAACCTCTATGGCCTCGTCCAGGGCGAAGCCAACGCTATCCAGCCGAAGAAGACGCCGCTGTCCTCGATGAGCCCGACAGTCGTGGCTAGGGACGGCAAGCCGTTCATGGTCATCGGCAGCCCCGGCGGCTCGCGCATCATCACCATCACGCTGGAAGCGATCGTCAACGTCATCGACCACGGCATGAACATCCAGGAGGCGATCGATGCGCCGCGCATTCATCATCAATGGCTGCCCGACACCGTCTATATCGAGCCGTTCGGCCTTTCGCCCGACACCGAAAGGCTGCTGGCCGGCATGGGCTATCACCTCGATCTCGCTGACCATAGCTGGGGGCAGGCGGCCGGAATCCTGGTCGGCGGCAAGAGCCTGGCGGAAATCAAGAAGGGCGGCGGCGCGCGCTACAATGGTGCAATCGACAGCCGCGCGGCATCGGGCGAAGCGCTTGGATATTGACAGGCCGCAAACCTGTTCCTTGCCTGACGAGGCCGGATTCCGCCTTTCGGGACCGGCCTCCGCCTCATGGCCCGGCAGGAGCCGTCAGGTCACCAGCGTGACGGTCGATGCAATCAGCATCAGGGCAGCGATGCCGACGAACAGCGCATAGATGCGTGGCCGGTCGAGCAGCAGCGCGTTACCCGATATCCAGGCCGACGTGGCGCCGCCCAGCGCGAAGAGGAAGCCGTTGCGATGGCCGAAAGTCATCGACGCTGCCATAAGCCCGCCGATGATCAGGGCGCCGAACACGATGATCACGGCAACCGCGTATTTCTCGAAGTCGTTACTGCCGATCCCCGGTCCGATCGCATTCAGATTGGGCAGGTCGTCCGGATCGAAAGGGTTCGCCGACCCATATTCGTCTTGACCGATCGATTCTCGCATCACTCGTTCTCCGCAGACCGGCAACAAACCATCAACACTTGCCGAGTGCAACCCGATCGCACATCCCTCTCTGTGTCGACTGTCACCTTCAACACGTTCCGGCGGCGCTTGTCACCGATTTTTCCGGCCGCGTGGGTCGAATGCAACAACGTGTCCGCGTTTGGATGGCGCGCCACCATCCTATTCTATTTGGACTATGTTCGCGGGAAAAAGATGATGCCGCGCGTCAATTTCAGCGCCGCAACGTCCTGCGCGACCGCGGCGGGGAGCCGCGGCGCTGGGCGTGAGGCGGGCAATTGTTGACTGGGAAGGCGTCGCGGTGCGGGAAAGGAACACCGCCCTTGCTGCACGCCTGCCTCGGTATGATGGTGGGCACCTCGCGCCCTCATTCCTGTGAAGGGGAGGCGCTCAATCGACGATAGGGCACGCCATCGAAGCTTGCCGTCACAAAATCCGTGACGGACATCTTGCGCTTGCGTCCGTCGCTGCAGGCGTATACCGGCCAACCGGCATCGCTGCATTCGCTGGCAGCGCAGATGCGCGCTAGGCAGTTACCGAAGGTCAATCGGAAGCCGCCCTTGCCGGCGAAGCCTTGCAACAAGCTGCCGTCCGCCGACCGCCAGGTCCGCGCACGGAATTCCGCCCGCAAAAGCAATGGTTCGAGAGAGACCGCATGATTGGTTTCGCCGGCACGTCCTGCGAACCGCAGACGGAAGCGCGCCATTGCGGTCGTGTATGCGGTCACAATATCCGATTCGCGAAGATAGGAGATCGGCAGGTTGGAGCGGTCAAGCAGATGGGACATGCGCTCGCTTGCCTCTACCGGCGCCAGCAAGACAACAAAGGTAAGAACGGCGAAGGAGGCTCGCGACATTTCCAGCAGCCATATCGATCTCGGCCTGCCGGTTTGGTCCCGGTTGCCCTCAGTAACATCTCGCCAATCGTCGCCTAGTGCAAGCCGCTTGCTGAGGCAGTCCAAGGCGGCCGAGAGTGCAATTCGCAAGGCCACCGAGGCGCTTGGAGCCGAAGAGGTGACCGCATCGACGAATTTGCGCGGGCGATGGCGAGGTATGCTCAGCGGCAAGGAGGAACACCTGCCGCCAGCCGGGGTTCCTTAGCTGGCGTGGGCCGGCGGCAGTTCGAACAGCTTGGCGCCGTTCTCCTGGCCGCGTTCGACATAGCCGATAATGCCGAACCATCTGGCGACATCGGGCCCCTTGAGCCAGCTGCGCGAGTGGATGGGAAGGTTGCCGGCGAGCGCTTGGATATGCCTGATATGCCGCTTGCAGAAACGGACGGTCGAGCCGCGGAAGAAATCCTCCTGCGCGGCAAACAGCGTGTCGGCGGCGTCGCTGTTTTCATGCCAGGCGATGATCGCCACGGCCTTCTCGCCCTCGACAAGCGCGTGCGCCCGGCCCTCCTTCAAATTCATCATCAGATTGTCGTAGGCGATCTTGCTGTCCTTGCCAGCCGCCGCGTACTCTTCCGACATCCGCTTGGACAGGCCATGGAAGACGTCCTCGAGATCCCCCAGCGTTGCTGCGCGTGCTCTCATTTCACCTCCTGCAGCCCCGGCAGGGAGTTTGCCCTAGGGATTGTGGGGCGCCAAGCAAATTGAATCCGACAGAAGCCCGGTGAGAGCAAAGTCGTTCCGTCAATCGATCTTTGTGACAGGGCGGGCACGCCGGCGGAAGCCTAGTCCCGATAAATTCCGAAATCAGAGGGTTGGAAAACTGCCTTCACCAGCGCCGCGCCTGCTATGACCGGCAGGTAAATAGATTTACGTGAGCACGAAACGTGCTGCTGACGAGTTTCCCGGCGCCTTGTCCACGCCAACAAGTGTGGCGTCGACTGGCGAATGCGCCGGCCCGGCTGCCTCTGCGGCCGGGCCTGTTGTTTCGCGGACCGTGCTGTCACCTAATGATTATGGGACTGCTGGAAGCCGGCCGCGTCGTATTGAGATACGCTCTTCGGATTTTTCGAGTTTTGTGGCTGGGTGCCGGCGTAATGTGTTCCGGCATTCCCATCCGGGTTGAAGGCTGAGCCCGGAGCAGAGCTGGCGTGGCCGGGGGTCGCACTTCCTGTTTGAGCAGTTCCGATTTCTTGGCTGGGCTGACCTGTTGTGCCCGTCACCGTGTGGACATTGGTGGCCAAAGCCATGCTGGTGGAACCTATGAGCAAGCCTGCCATCACCGGAATGAGGAGATGTTTCATGGTCGTTCTCCCAAAAGCATTTGATTTTGGGTGCTCGGGGTTCATGTGAGCACCCGGCGAACTAAAGTTAGAACGCTCTTCGGAGCACCATTCATCCCGACTATCGCAAACTGTGATCTGTTTGTTTCACCGTGACACGCTTTTGGCGGCTTCGGTCTCCAGGTCCTTTAAAGGCATCGGGTTCTTTTAAAGCGTCAGGGAACAAGAGCCTGTGGATTCCAGTTAACCGGATATGCCAGCCAAGATCAAAGAACCGCAGCCGAAGCCCGGCCCGCAGCCACCCGTCAGTCGGCCGGACAAGGAAGCACCGTCAGAGCTTGAGCACATCGATCCGCCACCGCGAGACGTGCGGGAGGCGCCGGCACCAAATCCCAATGGCGACAAGAAAGCCTAAGCGCCGACACGCGAACGCGCCTGCAACAGGCGCATGCGATATGACAGCAACCAGGGATCGCTTCATAAGGACTTGATTTTCTTTTGCCAGAGGCGGAATCCAAGTCAAAGAAATCCCGCTTTGTTTTCAGTCGGTTGAGGATCGCTTGGTGGCAACGCTGACCAACAAAAATACCAACAAGATATTTCTGTGGATTGGTTCAGTTCCCGAATGCACTGCGCCCGATGACATTACCTGGACCTGTGTTGGGACGCAAAAAGCTCTTGCGATACCCTCTGAAATGGAGGTGATACAGGACCGCGTCACAAGTCCGAATGATACGCGGAATTGCTGTCATTCATATGGATCACAACCTTCCCGGATGCAAAGCCGACGACGATGTAACGGCCACCCCAACTTGTTGCCCGCAACAAGCTCTCAGTCTTAGGTCCCCCTGTAAGATCGAGCACAACGTCGGCGCCTTTGCCCCCAGTCGCGGCTTTAATGCGCTTCTTCAGATCGTCTGTTTCGAAGTCGAGAACAACGTCAACGCCGAGGTGGCGCAGCTGGCTCATTTTGGCGTCACCGCTCGCGCAGGCTATAACGCGAGCGCCCAATCTCTTGGCAATTTCGATGCCAGCAAGCCCGACACCACCCGTCGCACCCGACACGACCAGCGTTTCGCCAGGCTTCAGGGCTGCGCGCTGTCTAAGGGAATGCAAGACTGTGCCATGGGCGATAATCACGCCCGCCGCCTGTTCGTCGGAAACGCCGCTCGGGATCGGCACCACCATCGAGGCGTCAGCGGCGACAAGCTCCTGCGCACCGCCGTAGCCGATAAATGCGCACACTCGGTCGCCGAGGTTCTCTGTCGTGCGTGACGAAGGCGAAGATCCCAGGCTCATCCACGGTTGTGGCCGCAGGGGTGACGGCTGACTTCGCCACCCCGAACCGGACGCCATCCGGTTCGAGGCTCAGTCGCTTCCATCGCACAAATCTCTGTCCGTGCAGATACAAGGGGCTGTCACGTGATATCTCCGTCCAGCAATGCGTTCAGCGATGCCAGAGCGTCCGCATCGGACGTCGCGCTCCCGGCGAAGCGACCGATGGATTGAACGGTGTGTGGCCGAGACGCCGTCAGATGGGCCGCCAGTTCGGAAGACATACCTTGCTCCATGACCACATGCGTCGCCTGTGCCGGTGGCATCGCGTTGAACCAGCGATAGCCGGCTGCACGACGCGCGGTCGGATCGACGTTGCCCCACAGCCTGACGCGCGAGATGCCGCCATCGGGATAGGCGTCGACTCTGACGTAAGAAACCGGCTCGCTCGTTTCAGCCATCCGGAAGACATGGCGCGTGTCCGGCTGCAGCGGCCGGCGCGAAAGTAGCGGCGCCCAGCCATCATCGCCGGGCAGCGTCTCCCCCGCGCCGGAAAGCGCGACTTCGGCGGACGCGTTGTACTTGAAATGCGCGGTGTCAATCTCGACCAGCCGCACATGTACTGGTGGTTATTTTAGGCGCACGCCGGATCGGCATGCTGATGCCGCCGTCGTTACCGGTGCGATCGTTGCCGTGATCGGCCTGAACCTTGCCGGGTCCTGCCAGGTGTTCGTCATCGCACCGCGACCGAATACCGCAAAGTCCCAGCTGACGTCCTTGAACTCATTCGTTCCTGGGGCGCGATAGCGCGGTGCGGTCAGACGGGTCGGCGCATGGACCATGTTCAGCAACCCAGCCCCCCTTGGGGCATAGTGTCCCGCGATTGACCGGATGGTCCGGATCGCCCTCGATGTGGATGATGTTGGAGCGCGCATTCTTGATCCGGTCGCCAATGCTATAAATGAGGACGCCGCACGCGACCGAACAGTATGTGCATGTGTTGCGGGTTTCTTTCGTGGCCGCCAGCTTGAACGCTCGAACCGAGGAAGCAAGCGCCTCGCCGACGTGGCCGAAGCCGAGCGCACCGAGGTCAGAGCTCGAAGCTGGCCGCATCAAGATGGACAATCGACCACTTCATTTCATTGATTGTCTGGGTGACATTCCGGTGACTGAGTGGGTGCGCAGTGGCGGTGCTTTATGTCCTATCTCGGGCGTCGGATTTTACCTTTGTGCTGAGGGCAGGCCTCGCATCTGCTTGTCACGGCTTTCGCCGAAAGCTCGAACTTTACAAAGCAAAGCGCTTTGCTGTTGACGCAAAGCGCTTTGCAAGATACCTATGCTCCGTATCGATCACTTGGAGGAGCACATGGCGTCCATCATGGACGTGGCCATCGAAGCTGGAGTCAGCCCGACATCGGTCTCCCACACGTTGAGCGGCAAGCGGAAGGTCAGCGCCGAAATCCAGGTGAAGGTGAGGGCGGCGATGGAGCGGCTTGGCTACCAGCCTAGCCGCACTGCGCAAAATCTGGCGCGAGGCAAGACCAAGATCATCGCGGCCGTCGTCCCCGACATAGGCAATAGTTTTTTCGCCGAGCTTACGAAAGGCGTGGAGGCCGCGGCGGTCTCCCGGGGCTACAATGTCATCCTGTGCACGACCGGTTTCGACCATGAGCGCGAGATCCAATATCTCAGAATGGTCAAGTCGCGCGCCGTCGATGGCGTGGTCTATGCCGCAGGCGCTCCGCCGAGCAATAGCGAGGTGCATCGTGTGCTGGGCGACATGCCGATGGTCTTCGTCGACGAGGAAATCCCTGGAACCGATTTCGGCTCCTACGTGTCTGACAGTGAAGCCGGGGCCAAAATGGTTGCCCGTCACTTGCTGGAGCTTGGCCACCGCTCGGTGCTTGTGCTCGACGTGTTCGCCAACACCGCCACAAGCATCCGCCGCACAGGCAGTTTCGAGGCGGCCTGGATGGCCGGCGGCGGCAAGCGGTTCGTGGCAACCAAGGCGGATTACACGGAGCGGGGCGGACGCGATGCGGTCATGCCGCACATGGAGGCGCTGCGCTCCGGAGAAATCACCGCAATCTTCTCGCTCAACGACTTCATGGCCATCGGCGCGATCAATCATCTGAAGGCTGAGGGGATCAATGTCCCCAACGAGGTTTCCGTAGTCGGCTTCGACGATGTGCTGGCCAGTCGCTACATGTGGCCTGCCCTCACGACGGTCCGTCAGGACGTCACGGCACTGGGCACTGTCGCCACCCTGGCGCTGCTGAGCTTCCTGGAGGGCGATACCCCCTTGGTTAAGGAGCAGGTCCTGTTCCCAGTGGAGCTAGTGGTGCGGGAATCGACGGCAAAGCGCGCCGGACCGACCCGGTGACAGATTTCGATATGAGAGGGCAGATGACAGCCAGCCGATCCTATTCGGTGTTCTTTGGAGATGTCGCCGAGGACGAATATTACCTAGCGCCGCATTTCCCCGTTGCCGGCGACAAGGTGATCGTCGAGGCCCTGCCGTCGCAATATGGCGGCATGGTCGCGAACGCGGCGGCGATCTTCGCTAACTACGGAATGCGCACCACCTTCATTTCACAACTGAATTCGGGCGCGCATACACAAAAACTCCTAGGTCAGCTTCGGCGGGCCGGCCTCGACACCGACTGGGTCATATTTGATGAGGCCGTCCCGGACTCCAAATGCATCATTCTGGTGTCCGGCGAGCAACATGTCGTCATCATCCCCCAGCTCGGGATCACGCGAACCGAGATTTCGACTGCGATGTTCGAGCATATCGCCGGCGCCGAGTTCTTCGTCACCACGCTTACCGACGCGCGCCCTTTTCGAATGGGCGACCGTGGCGCGCCGCAGATTCTTGCTGCTCTCAAGGAACGCGGGACCCGTATCGTCATGGATGTCGATGTCTACAATCTCGAGAACCACCCGTCCGGTCTGATCGAGTATTGCGACATCCTGTTCATGAACTCGATCGGCGAACAGCGCTTTACCGGTTGCGGCTATGACATCGAGGCGCTGATCGCGGGAGGCACCACGGCGATCGTGGTGACCCGCGACAGCGAGGGTTGCGAGCTCCACTGCGCCAAAGGGGTCACCCGTATACCCGGCCACAAGGTTGAGGTCGTCGATGTTACCGGCGCCGGCGATACGTTCTCGAGTTCGTTCCTCTATGCCTATTCCGCCACGAAAAATCTCGTCGCCGCAGCCGAGTTCGCCAATGCCGCGGCCGCACTATCGGTCGGAAAGGTCGGGGCAAGGGGAGGAATGGGCACGGCGGAGGCCGTTCGTGCGTTCATCAAGTCAAGCAACCGGGAGATCAGGTTCAAAGTCGCCTGATCGCCCATTCTAGAGGGAGGATAAATATGTCGTCGCAGGAAAATGTCTGGAAACCCATTGCCGGCTACGGCCGGCTGACCATCTTCATGATCCCAATAGGGATCGCCATCAATTTCGTCGGCGGGCAGTTCGCGCTGCTCCTCAAGCTGCCGGTCTATCTCGACAGCATCGGAACTATTCTGGTCGGCGCCACCTGCGGCGGGCTCCCCGGGGCGCTGGTCGGCGCGGTGTCCAATGTCCTGAATTCCATCACATCGCCGCAGACGATGGTCTTCGGCGTTCTCAGCATAATGTTCGGCCTCCTGGCAGGTGCGCTTGCCAGGCGCGGCGTGTTCACCAGCCTGCCGCTCACGCTGGCCAGCGCCGTTCCCTTCGCGCTGATCGGCGGCGTGCTCGGCGCCCTGCTGACGATCTGGGTGTTTGGCGGGCTCGCCGTCGGCGGTGGTGTCTGGGTGGTCGGAGCCTTGACTGCAGCCGGCATTGATCTGAACACGGCGAATTTTGTCGCGCAGATTCCGATGGATTTTGCCGACAAGATCCCGACGGTGCTTGTGGTATACGCCATTCTGAAGGGCATTCCGAAGCGGCTCTATGCCAAACTTCCACTGGGTCATATCTATCTGCAGGCACGCGAGAAGGCCGTATCGCTGTCATCGCGGGGGCGCTGACTGATGGCCACGGGAGACACCCTGCGCAAACACGATGCGGCCGGCGAATTCATAGAGTCGCTTCGCCGACCTGCGACCCAGCGCAACACGGTGCGCGACATCAATCCGCTCATCGTGTTCGCAGTGCTCTCCTGCATAACCCAGGTCGCGGTTCTGCGTCCTGGGCTCATCGCTCCGGCGATATTGTGCGCCATGCTGGCAGGGATATCCCTGCTGGCGGGGGTGGGGCGCGTTTTTGTGCCCCGCTACCTGAAGCTGTTCGTCACGATCGGCCTCGTGCTCTTCGCGTTTCGGGCGGTCTTCGAGCCCGGTGACACGGTCCTGGCGGCCTTTGGGCCGCTCAGGGTCACCCACGAGGGCGTCATGATCGGGGCGCGCTTTGCCTTGGTGGTGATGGTGCTGTGCGGCGCTCTGACCCTCTATGCCGCGCTGGTGCCGGCCAAATATGTCATGCTTGCGCTGGAGGAGCGGGGGGTGACGCCGCGCGCCACTTACGTGCTTCTCGCCTCGTTCCAGGCGATCAAGGATCTCAGCCGCAACGTGCGGGTCGTGGCCGATGCGCAGAAATCGCGCGGCATCGAAACCGAAGGCAACGTCTTCATGCGCGCCCGCGCCTTTCTTCCCATCATCGGTCCGGCCTTCCTGGCGGCGCTCGGGCAGGCGGAGGAACGGGCGATCGCGCTCGATGCCCGCGCTTTCAACAGCGAGGGCAAGCACACCCGGCTCGTCTGCCTGCGATCCCCGCGGATCTGGGAATATGCCCTTCTGGCGGTTGCCGTCGCCGGTACCGTCTTCAGCATGACTGGAGTTGCGCCATGAGCCTGGTCAGACTGGAAGACGTGACCTTCACCTACGCCTATTCCGAAAAGCCGGCACTGAGGGACGTCTCGCTCGAACTCAAAAAGGGTCTGCTTTACGGCGTCATTGGTGCCAACACGAGCGGCAAGTCGACGCTCTGCAACCTCATTCGCGGCCTCATTCCAACATTCCATCCGGGCATGCTGGATGGAAAAGTGGAGATCATGGGCCGGAATCTGGCCGACTGGAACCCGGCCGATCTATCCCGGTCGGTGGGCTTTGTCTTCGAAAACCCGTTCACCCAAATCAGCGGCATCAAGGACACCGTTTTCGAGGAAATAGCCTTCGGCCTCGAAAACCTCGGCGTTCCGCGCGCCGAGATCTTTCCCCGGGTGCTCGACGTGATTGATCGGCTCGACCTGCGGCCGCTGATCGGCAAGAACCCTAACGAGCTTTCGGGCGGGCAGCGGCAGAAGGTCGCCTTCGCGTCCATCGTGGCCATGGACACGGAGTTCGTGGTGATCGACGAGCCGACCTCTCAGCTCGACCCCGATGCGACGGAGGCCGTCTTCGAAATCATCGCCGACCTTAAACGGCGGGGCAAATCGATCCTGCTGGTCGAGCACAAGGTCGATCTTCTCGCCCAGTATGCGGACCGCATCGTGGTGCTCGGCGACGGACAGGTGCTTGGCGAAGGGTCGCCGCAGGAGATCCTGATCTCGGACGTGATGGATCTTGCCGACGTGTCCCGGCCGGAAGTGACCGATCTCGGGCTTGCATTGGCCGGCACGGCCAAGGCGCTGCCGGTCCTTCCGATCGTCCGCCAGCAGGCGTTCGAAGTCATTTCCGCCAGATTGCAAGGATAGGCCATGGCCATCGAATTCGAGGGCGTCTCCTTCGCCTATCCCAACGGCTCACTTGCCGTCGACACGATCAGCTTCGGGCTCGCGGCGGGCGAGCGGCTGGCAATCGTGGGCCAGAACGGCGCCGGCAAGACGACCACGGTCAAGCTGATGAACGGCCTCTACCAGCCGGCCTGCGGCAGGGTGGTAATCGACGGCATCGCCACGACCGGCCGCACCACTGCCACGGTCGCCGAAACCGTAGGCTATGTGTTCCAGAACCCGGACGACCAGATATTTTCCAGCACGGTTCGGGCGGAACTCGAATATCTGCCTCGCTACCGCCGCTGGGACGAGGCTAAGCGCCGCGAGAGGGTGGACTGTGCCGCCGCCATGACCGGCATCGCGCCCTATCTCGACGCCAATCCGAGCGACCTGCCGCTGGTGATGCGCAAATTTGTGGCGATCGCCGCCATCCTCGTCAGCGAATGCCGTTACGTGATTCTCGACGAGCCGACAGCTGGTCTCGACCGCCCCGGTCTTGCCATCCTGTCGCGGCTGATCGAGCGGCTCGAAGCCGCCGGCGTCGCCGTCGTCACCATCACCCATGACATGCGCTTCGTTGCGGAGAATTTCGCCCGTGTGATCGCTATGGCGGAGCGACGCGTCGTGTTCGACGGGACCTGTCGGGCGCTGTTCGGCAACGACGACCTGCTGCGTCGCGCCAAGATCCGCCGTCCCGAGCTTGCCGAGCTTGCCAGGAGCCTTCGTCTTCCGGGCTCGGCCTACCAGCTTCAGGACATCATACCACTCATTCCGGATGCCCCGGAATTCAGCCAGACGACCGGAAAGGTGCCAGTATGCAAAAGATGAATTTTCTCGCCAGCTTCAAGAACGCGAAGCCGATCCTGGCCATGCTTCACCTGAAGGGCGTAGACAGCGTGGATAAATTCGACGTCGCACGCCGCGAGGTAGAGATATTGTGGACCGCGGGCGTGGATGCGGTGATCGTCGAGAACTATTTCGGCTCCGTCGACGATGTGGTGCGCGTTTGCGACTGGCTTGCCGGCTCGGCCCGCGACGTCGTGTTCGGCGTGAACATCCTCAAGGACGACAAGCGGGCCTTCGAGGTTGCGAAGGCCCATAATGCCCGGTTCATCCAGCTGGATTCCGTTGCCGGGCACCTGCCCGCGACCGAGGATCGCGACTTTGGCGACTGGCTCGCGGCTGAGCGTGCCGGATGCGACGCTTATGTCCTGGGCGGCGTTAGGTTCAAGTACCAACCCTACCTCTCCGGCCGCTCGCTGGAGGAAGATCTTTTGATCGGCAAGGAGCGCTGCGACGGCATCGTCGTGACCGGTGACGGCACTGGTCTGCAGACGCCGACGCAGAAGACCCGCGAATTCCGCGACATCCTCGGGCCCAAGTTCCCGCTCGTGGTCGGCGCCGGCGTCACTCCGGCCACGGCCCGGCAGGACCTGGCCTGCGGCGACGCCGTTATCGTCGGGAGCTATCTGAAGGCAGGACATATCGATACGGGCGAGATGAATGCGCAGCATGTGCGCACCTTCGTCGAAACCATCCGCGAACTTGAGCCGGCCTGACCGGATTCCCGCTAGCATTCCTTGTTCGAGCCATCCCACGAACGGAGCCGATCAGATGAACGTCCACGTCGAAGACGATCCACCCGAGGGGCTGATCGAGGCCCAGCGCCTGGCCATACGGATTGCGGAAGCGATTGCCGCCGATGCGCAGCCGGGCGAAACCGAGATCGAAGTGCGCGACCGCGCCGACCGATATGTGAAGGATCTTGGCGGCATCGGGGTCTGGACACCCACCACCATCGGCTTTGGCCAGGGAACCCTGAGCTGCTTTCCGACCGACAAGCCCAGCCTGCGAGTACTGTGGAACCTGGATCTCGGCATGATCGACGTTCATCCGATCACACAGACCGGATGGTGGGGCGACTGTACCCGCACCTTCATCCGCGGCGGCAACCCGGCGCAGGCGAAAGCGCTCGAAACCGTGGACGCCATCCATGCCACCGTGCTTGCTTCCGTGACGCCCGGCATGCGGGCCTGCGATCTTTTCGCCGTGTTCCTGCGTGAGCTCGAGCGCACGCCTTATGTCCTTCTCGACCGGCTTTCCAATATCGGCCATTCGCTGAGCGCCAGCAGTTCCTATGACGGCGGATACATAGATGCCTGGAACAGCACGCCGATGACCGGAGCCTGGGCGATTGAACCCTTTATCGGCAATCACCTTTTCGGCGTCAAACGCGAGGATGTCGTCTGGTTCGGGCAACGCAACTGCACCATCGTCCAGTAAGATCGGCACAAACCCAGGATGGCGTCGACGCTCGACAGCATTTCAACTGATCAGGTCGTGTTCTGCCGCCAACGGAGATCTGCGTCTATAACATTTGGAAATCGGTATGAAAGAGGGGAAGAATGGAAAAAGATCGTCGCGTACTCATCGCGGGAGAGTCCTGGAGCGTCCACAGCATCCACCAGAAGGGCTTCGACAGTTTCACTACCACGGAATATTCCGAGGGTATCGATTGGCTGCGGACTGCCCTCGAGGCAGGCGGATGGCAAGTCGATTATCAGCCCTCCCATGTAGCGGCGCGGGAATTTCCGTTTACTGTCGAGAAGTTGTCGGAATATGGCAGCGTCATCCTGAGCGATATAGGCGCCAACACGCTGCTGCTTCATCGCGACACATTCGTCAGAGGCAAGATTATGCCGAACCGCCTCCAGGCAATCCGCGACTATGTCGCCGATGGCGGCGGGTTCGTGATGATCGGTGGATACCTTACGTTTCAAGGCATAGAGGCGAAGGGGCAGTATAGGGGTTCGCCCATCGAGGAGATCCTTCCCGTGCATTTGCAGTCCACGGATGACCGTGCCGAGTTTCCGCAAGGTGTCACGCCACGTGTCGAGAACGATGGCCATCCTATCGTGGCGGGGCTCGGAACCGGGTGGCCTCATCTTCTGGGCTACAATCGAGTGAGCATGAAGCCCGACGGCAAACTGGTCGCGTCCGTGGGGGAGGATCCCCTCATCGCCTGCGGCTTGTATGGACGGGGTCGCGCGGTGGCCTTCACATCGGATTGCGCGCCGCACTGGGCTCCGGAGTCGTTTGTGACGTGGGGCGGCTATAACAGGCTCTGGCAACAGATAGTGTCGTGGTCGGCAGGCTTGCTTTGAGAGGGCTCTGATACTGCCCAGCAATGACCCGTCCGGCTTGCATCAATCAGGCCGGGGTTTCGCATTGGCGGACCCTCGCTCCATCTAAAACCTCCCGTACTCATGGATATCCTGAGACTTCTTGTCGGATTCATTATAGAGGCCATTCATGCAAGCTTGCTCCCATTGCGGGTCAACCCGCCAGGACAATAGCTGCCAACGCCAAGATTGCACATCTCGCAAGCGCAAGCGTTATGACTTTGATTTGACTTTCTAGCCGTGTCTCGAGCTCGATCACAGTTTATCTCCTCCCAATTGGTCGGATAAGGCGCTTTCTTGGCAGATGTCGATAGGTGACGCTCAAACGTTATTAGATTGGATGAGCAGCACCACGGCTGGTCATAGCGCCGCCATCGAGGTCCGGACGTGGGAGAGAAAACGTTTCCGGGTTTGGTCGCTAGCAACGTTAAGGTGATAGAGCGCGTAATATTCGGTGCGTGCGCCCTTGGTGAACCATTTCAGGTAGCGCCGGATGATTTTTCGGGGCGGGTCTGCCATGTAGAGTGCCATATAACGCGGCCGGCCGTAAGTAACGATACCCACGATCTTGCGGATGTTCGTCAACATGGGGCGCACATTGGTTGGGTCGCTGATGTCGAAGGCCACGCCTGGCATCAGCACACGATCGAAGAAGCCCTTGAGCATTGCCGGCGGGCCGAAGCACCAGGTCGGGAACTGGACGACCAGCGCTTCCGCTTGCTGGAGACGTTCGATAGGTCCCTCCAACCCCTCCCGATTGCTTGGAATTTCGTGGTAATGACGCCGACCTTCAGTGGTGAGCACCGGGTCGAAGTTCTCGGCATAGAGATCCATTAGATCCACGGTATGGCCCGCCTCCCTCATGCCAGCGAGCGCCTGCTCGCGGAGCGCGGCGTGAAAGCTCTCCGGCAAGGGATGGCAATAGATATAGAGCACTTTCATCGGTCAACCCGCCATCCGAAGCGTCTGCTCCAAGGCGTATTGAAAGCCGCATCCTTGCCGAAAGCAATTTCATTGTCGGGATAAGTGGTTTGGAAAATTTCATCTTTGAGCATGAGCGAGCGGCCCGCGATCTGCTATGGCCGTTTGCCTCGCTTGGATGAAAAATTCTTTCATCCGAGCGGCGGCGGGAGACAGCATGAACTGGCGGTTCTGTAGAAGCGATATGTCTCGGCTTATCGTCGGTAGGGTAAGCAGGATCGACTTGACGTTGACCGAGGCGGTGAGCTGTTGCGAATTCTCGGGCAGGATCGACACGCCAAGCCCCTCCGCGATCATGCTGATGGCCGTCGTGGAAAAGCGGACCTCGTACTTCGTGCGCAGCTCAGCGCCGGCCTTCAGCAGCGCATGATCAACCATGTCCCGGAGGGGGTTTTCCTTGGCGAGCCCAATCAATGTCTCGCCTTTCAGATCGCTCCAGCGTGCCTCAGTTTGGCCCGCCAGGCGATGGTCGGCGCGGCAGACGAGCGTCAGCCGATCGCGGCCGAGCAGCGTGGCATCGATCTCGGCGTCGTCGCCGGACAGCGTGCCGATGCCAAGATCGACCTCATTGCGGGTCAAGGCGGGACGGATTTCTTCTTCCGGCATGTCCCTGATCTGTACGACAATGTCCGGATAGCGGCTGATGAAACGCGCGATAACCGGCGGCACCAGCGTCGCTGCAAGTACAATCGCCGAGGCCACCGTGACGCGGCCTCGACCAAGCGTGTTGAGCTCGTGAATATTGCCGACGGCGATCTCAAGGTCGGCGAGGATCTTGCGCGCCTGGGGCAGGAATTCGCGGCCTGCCAGTGTCGGACTTACCATGCGGGTGTGGCGGTCGAACAGGCGCTGCTTCAGCTCGGTTTCGAGATCCTTGATCATGATGCTGACCGCCGACTGCGTCAGACCGAGGTGTGCTGCCGCCAAGTTAAAGCGGCCTAGATCGGCAACGGAGACAAAGGCCTGCAACTGCCTGAGCGTCACATTCATACGCGATTGTCCGTGAAGCCTGTCGACGCCGCCTCGCATAAGGGGCAAGCCTTGTCGTTTCAGATTAGGCGCAGACAGGATCATTGCGCAATCGCGATTGAAGGAAGAAATTGTTTCGTGCGTCTAATTGACGGGCAGCAACCGCTGGGGTGATCGCATCACCGACCGACATGGCCATATTGCATCAGCGTCGCGGCGGGTGCTGTGTCGATCCGTTTGCCTGCCATAAGCAGGCCGAGCTCGTCGAGCCGGCTACGGTCGGGTGGTATTTCGCCAATAATGCGCCCCTCATAGATGACCAAGATCCGGTCGCAGATGGCGAAAAGCTCCTCGAGCTCGGTGGAGATCAGCATGATGGCCTTGCCAGCCTCGCGTTCCTTGAGCACCTCCTGCATCACGAACTCCATCGCGCCGATATCAATCCCGCGCGTAAGCTGGTTGATAAGCAGGAAATCTGGACGTCGCGCCAGCTCACGAGCCACAACCAGTTTCTGCTGATTGCCGCCCGAAAGCGTGTGGATGAGCACGTCGACATCGCGCGCTTTCACTTTAAAGCGGCTAACCAGATCGCGTGCGTGGTCGGCGATCGCATTCAGGTCGAGCAGCCCTCGAGCCGAAAAAGGCGCCTGGTTGTAGCGCTGCAAGATGACGTTTTCTGTCAACGGAAGCGGCAGCACGATCCCCATCTTATGCCGATCCTCGGGAACATGAGCGAAGGGTCGGCGGTTGATCGCGCTGGGGGAAAGCCCTCGGAGTTCCTCGCCATTCAGCTTTATCGAGCCAGCCGTTGTAGGAACCAGCCCCGTCATGGCGAGCGCCAGCTCGCTCTGACCGTTGCCGGACACGCCTGCGATCCCGACGATCTCGCCTTGCCTGACTTCGAGGGAAATGTCCCGAACCGCAGGCAGGCCAAGCTCGTTGTTGCAGTGAAGATTGGTGACCGCAAGTACTACCCGACCGGGCTGCGCCGCGGTGCGTGGCAAATCCATGAGCACATCGCGGCCCACCATCATGCGGGCGAGTTCGCGCGGGTCCGTCTCACTGGTCTTGGTCGTGAATACGACCCGGCCATCTCGCATGACGCTGACACGATCGCTGACGCGCATCACTTCATCGAGCTTGTGCGAAATGAAAATAACGGTCTTGCCTTCCCTCACCAAATCGCGCAGCAAGTCGAGCAGCCGGTCCGTTTCCTGAGGCGTCAGCACGGCGGTCGGTTCGTCCAGGATCAGCAGGTCGATGCCATGGTAGAGCACTTTTAGGATTTCGACACGCTGTTGCTCGCCTACCGACAGATTCCGCACCACCGAATCCGGTCGCACGTCTAGTCCGTAGCGATCGCTGAGTTCGCTAATGCGCGATGAGACGGCCCGCATCCGGCTGAGCAGCCGAAGTGGCGAACCTTGGCCCAGCATATAGTTCTCGGTCACCGTCAAACTGGGGACGAGCATGAAGTGCTGATGCACCATGCCTATGCGGTGGCGGACCGCTTGCTCCGGCGAACCGAGCCTGAGCGGCGCGCCGCGGAAGACGATCTCGCCCTCGTCCGGCGTGAGGATACCACACAGGATGTTCATCAGAACACTCTTGCCGGCGCCGTTTTCGCCGAGCAGCGCATAGATCTCACCCTCTTCGACCTCGATCGTCGCGCCGGCGCTTGCGATGACGCTGCCGAACCGCTTGCGGATGTTGTCCATGCGGAGGAAGGGCTGCACTTGCATAGTTCTCTCCTAGACCTTGCGGTAGGGAACGCCGAGAGTCGCCGGAGTGTCGGTCCGGTTACGCACCAGAAGCAGGGCAACGATGGTGGCGAGATAGGGCATGGCCTGCAGCACCTGATAAGGAATGTGGATGCTCGGCTCCGCCTGCAACTGCAATTGTAGGGCGTAAAACATGCCGAAGAGCAGCGACACGAAGAAGGCGCCGATGGGCGACCATCTCGCAAACACGACGACCGCGAGCGCGATGAATCCGCGGCCAGACGTCATGCCCTCGACGAACTGGTTCGCGTGCGCCAGTGTCAGATAGGCGCCGCCCAGCCCGGCGAGCGAACAGCCGATTAGCACCGCCGCGTATCGGTAGAGTGCCACGCTTCGACCGCCAACATCGACGGCCTTGGGGTGTTCGCCCACCGCCCTCAGTGTCAGGCCGAAAGAGGTGCGGAAGAGCAGGAAATAGGCGCCGAGCGCTACGAGGATCGTCGAATAGACGACAATGTTCTGCCGAAAGAGCGGTGTTCCGAAATATGGGATTTGGCTGAGCAAAGGAACATCCATCGCTGGAACGATCTGCACGCCTTGACCTGTCTGGACCAGATAGGTTCGGAAGAGAAATGAGGTTAATCCAAGGCCAAGAAGGTTGAGCGCGGCGCCGACGATGATCTGGTTAGCCTTGATGGTGATCGCGAAGAGCGCGAAGAGAAGGCCGGCCAAGGCCCCGGCGGCCCCAGCGGCGAGGAAGCCGAGCGGTAGATTGCCTGTCGCGTAGACTGTGGCAAATCCCGTAAACGCGCCGAGAAGCATGGTGCCTTCAAGGCCTATGTTAAGCACACCAGCACGTTCAGAGATTACCTCGCCGACCGAGGCGAAGATGATCGGGGTGGCGAGCCGCCAGGTCGCGCCGAGGGTGGTGGCCAGAAAGCTGAGTGTGAGGATGTGATCCATGGCTTTTACTCCTGCGGACGCGCGGACTGGAATTTGAATGCCGCGAACCCGACGACCGACAAGATCACCATGCCCTGTATGATGAAAACCAGCACTTGTGGCACCTGGGCGTTGATCTGCATCAGCTCCGATCCTGAATCCAGCACTGCGAAGAGAATGCCTGAAAATATCGCGCCGACCGGGTTGTTGTTCGCAAGTAAGGCCACTGCGATGGCCTCGAAGCCGTAGCCGGGTGAAATATCCTGGTAGAGCCGATGGGTGACGCCGGCGATCTGCATCGCGCCGGCGAGTCCCGCCATGGAGCCGCTTATGGAGATGGCGAGCAGGATGCTCCGGCGCACGCTGATGCCGGCATAGCGCGCGGCGTGCGAGTTGATGCCCACTATTCGTACCGCATAGCCGGCGCTGCTGCGGAACAGGAAAACGTAGATGATCGTTGCAAGCGCTACCGCAATAAGGATGCCAATATGCAGCCTGGTAGAAGGTACAACACGTGGCAGCCAGACTTCGCGCAGAAGTTTTGCAGACTGCGGATAGGCAGCACCAGACTCCATCAGCGGGCCTGTGACCAGATAGCTGGTCATGAAGATCGCGATATAGTTCAGCATGATCGTCGTGACGATCTCGCTGGCGTTGAAAAGAACCTTCAGCAGGCCGGCAATCGCCGCCCAAAGCGCGCCTGCGACGGCGCCGGCGACCAGAATGAGCAGGATATGGGCCCATGACGGCAGGCCGGCGAAGTGGACACCGCAGAATGTCGCTGCGCAGGAGCCGGCATAGAACTGCCCCTCTGCGCCGATATTCCAGATGCTGCAGCGGAAAGCCACGCAAAGGCCAATGCCGATCAGGATCAACGGTGTCGCCCTGAGCAGCATTTCGGCGATGGAGCCGACATCCTGGAACACGCCGTTCACCATCACGGTGAAGATGTCGAACGCATTGAAGCCGGTCACCGCAAGAAGAACCGCCCCCGCTAGGAGTGCGAGCAGCACCGCCGCGACAGGAGGTGCAGTTGCTTTGGCGAGCCTGCTCAAGCCGGCGCGGAGCGACGCGCCGGCCAATATCGAAGTGGCATTCGTGGGTGGGGGGATGTTGATGTCGGCCATTGAACTCCACCTGGAGACGGGAGGACGAAGCGCCGGGCAGCCGGCGCTCCGGAAGGCGGGCCTACTGTCGATGACGCGTTTTGATTTCGCCAGCGATTATCTTGGCCTTTACATCCTCGACATATTTGCGCACGTCCTCCGACACGGGATGAGCGGCCTTGTCATTGTAGGAGAACTTGACGACGTCTGTGTCCTTCAGGCCGAAATCGACGTTCGAGGTCGGCACTGTCCCTTCCTTTATGCCCTTGACGATCCGCACCACGCCCTGTCCGTAATCGGCAATGTAAGTGCCGAGAATGTTCTTGGGCGCGATCTCCGTCTGGTCGCTGAAGATACTGAATGTGCTTATCTCGGGGCCGGCCTCGCGCACCGCCTGGATCGTGCCGAGACCGGCGGCATCAGCGTCGGGCACGACAAAATCGGCGCCGCCGTGGATCATGTTGATGGCAGCTTCCTTCGCGGCGGTGGCATCGGTAAAGTTGCCGAGATAGACTTGGCTCACCTTGAAATCCGCGCTGGCATCCTTGGCACCGTTGACGAAACCTTCGAGCGCCTCCTTGATCGGCGGGATTTCCATTCCGCCGATCAGCCCCGCTGCCTTACCCATCTTCGCGGCGATCGCTCCCATCAGGTAGAAGGGCTGGCTGGAATCGGTATTGAGGCCGATGACCTTGCCGTCATGGACGTTGCTCGATGATATGAGAAACACCGTATCGGGATATTCCTCGGCAACGGTCTGGGCAGAATCCTGAAACTCGAAGCCGTGACCCAGGATCACTTGGTAGCCTTGGCTTGCATAGTCGCGGAACGCCTTCTCGAAGGACGCCGGATTCTGTTGCAGCTCGACATAGCTGATCTTGGCGCCGAGTTCCTTCTCCACGCGCTTCAGCGCTTCGTAGGCGATACGGTTCCAACCCTCCTCGGCTACACTGCCGGTTACGAGCAACCCCATCTTGAAGTCTTGGGCACGGGCAAGGCCCGACCAGATCGTTCCGGCAAGCGTTAATCCGAGAGCGGACGCAAGGAGCGACCGGCGTGAAATTGCAGTTTTCTTCATTTTGTTCCTCCCATTAGATTGTCGTTTCAATCCCCGGAGTCGCCGATCGGCTATGCGTCCTCCTTCAGGCAGCTGTTTTCGACCCGCGTGAGCGCGGTCGTCGTTTCCGAGACGAGGCGTCCTCTCGAGAAAATGAAGGCGCGATCCGGCCCGCCTGCAACCAGCGTGTCGGTATCGGTGCAATCGGTTACGACGAAGTCGGCCCGGGCGCATGAGCGCAGCCCGTAGTCCTTGCCGAGACCCATCAGATGGGCAGGGGCGGTCGTGATCATGCGGTGGGCGGCGGCAAGCTCGTCGCCGCGCAGGTGGCCTGCGAGGAGCGTCCAGCGGGCGATTTCCAGCATGTCACCCGAGCCGGTTGGCACGAACGGGTCCTGGATGTTGTCGGATGCCGTGGCGATGGTGACGCCGGCCCGGTGCAACTCGGCGACGCGCGTTAGGCCGCGCGGCGGCAGCATCTCGGCGTCGCGGCCTTGCAGGTAGAGGTTGGCGGCCGGCAGCGTGACAACACCGACATCGAGGGTGCGGATGCGCTCGGCGATACGCTGGAATTCCCGGCGGGGGAGGGCGCTGAGCACCGACACATGGCTGAAGACGGTGCGTCCCTGCATGCCGAAGCGCTCGACCCTCTCGATGGCAGCATCCAGCAGGTGCACGCCGGCATTAAGGTGCTCGTCCAGATGCAGGTCGACCGGCTTGCCGGCCTTCACCGCAGCGGAAAACAGGATGTCGAGATAACGCGGCGGGTCTTCGGAAACGGCAGGCGTGCCGCCGACGGCATCAGCGAGCGCCACCGCGCCATCGATGTTCTTCTCAAGCCAGTCGAAGTCCTGGCCGGGATGTGGCGTCATGAAGGCAACGAGTTGGAGCGTGATACGGTCTCTTTCGGCATCGCGGATCGCCGCCAGTGTCTCCATGCCATGGAAACGGGCATCCTTGTCTACGTTGATATGACTGCGGATGGCTGTCGTGCCACGAGACAGACATCGCTCGACCGTGCGCGTCGCCCGCTTGTGAATGTCTTCGGGGCCGGCGGTTTGGGCGTACTTGGCAAAGGCCTCGCGGGCGCCCTGCAGCGTCCCGGAGGGATTGGGCGTGAAGCGCAGCACGCCGGTCTTGTCCAGATGCTGGTGCGCATCGACAAAGCCCGGGGAAACCAGCATGCCGGTGATATCGATGCGGGCGTCGCAGGATGTGGCGTCGAGGAACGGCTCTACGGCGACAAAACGCCCGTCCGCGCCGACTATGATGTCGCTGACCGCTTGTGAACCATCGGCAGTGACGATTGTTCCGCCAGTGAGCGCAAAGGGCCGGCCGGACGACAGGTGTGCGAGCGAGACAGTTGGATTACCACGTGCCATTTGTCCCCACTTTCTTGTTGTAGCGGAAAACTAAGCATGGAGGATTAATTAAAACAAATTCATTATTTCAATTGTTTGATAAAATATTCGCAATAATCGCGAGCGGCAGGGTTGTTGGAAGCTGCAAAATAGCAATTAAAGTCAACAACATGAGACACTGGGCCGATTCGATGGCATGGCACAGGCCCTTTCAGCTGGTCAGTGCCGATATTGCGGATCTTCCGCGTCGAGCTGTCGGCGGATAGCGGCGAGATGGGCCCGGGCGGAGTCTGCGTCGCCCTCGCGCATCTGCCGGTAGGTGGCCTCGGCAATCGCCGGGTCGACGGGGGAAACCGTGCGGCCCGTGGACATGGCGAGCGCCTGCACTTCGGCGGCCCGTTCGAGGTAGTAGAGGTCGTCCCAAGCTTCTGCGATGGTCGGCGCGAGCACCAGCACGCCATGGTGCTTCATGAAGACGATATCGGCATCTCCCGCGCCTTCCGCGATGCGCGTGCCCTCGCGATTATCGAGCGCCAGACCGTTGTAGTGCTCATCTACGGCGGTGCGACCGTAGAATTTGAGGGCCGTCTGACCGGCCCAGATCAGCGGCGGACCGTCGGTCATGGAGAGCGCTGTGGCGTAGCGCATGTGCGTGTGGAAGGCGACCTTGGCGCGCGGCAGGCGGCGGTGGATTTCGGCGTGGATGTAGAAGGCGGTCGCCTCAGGCGCGCCGTCGCCCTCGATGACGGTGCCGTTGAAATCGCAGATCAGCAGCTTCGAGGCCGTGAGTTCGCGAAAGGCGTAACCGTAGGGATTGACGATGAAGAGATCATCGTTTCCCGGCACGACTGCGGAAAAATGGTTGCAGATGCCTTCCTCAAAACCGTTGCGCGCCGCCATGCGGAAACAGGCGGCGAGGTCTTCCCTCGCGGTGCGGATGGCGTTGGTGGAAAGGTCGGGGCGATTCGGCCGGCCAGGCACTTCGGAATGCGCGGCGCGGTCTGTCAAAGAGTGAGCCATGGGTGCTCCTGGTCTGTGTGGCTGGGAGCGGCGGTTTAACCGGAACGCGCTGGCGTTGGGCTCCGCGCACAACAAGCTCCTTTGAGGCTGCTGCGCCCTGCCTGCCTGCGCACCGCGCAGTCCAGCAGCGCCACCAGATAGCGCGGAAATTTTTGCGAGGTCAACCTCGGAGCGGTCGCAATTTCGGGCGCAAAACCGCAGCGTATATGCTGGAATTGCCTAGTTTAGTGCACCGACTTGAGCAGGAAATCACGGAAGCGGCGGGCGGCGGGGGAGAGGGAGCGCGCCCGTTTCTGGATCACGCTGACCTCACGCTTGATGTGTGGTTCGGTCGGCGTTCGCACGATAAGGCCCATCGAGGTCGCTAGCCGAACGACTGCCGAAGTCATTATCGCAACGCCAAGGCCGGCTTCGACCATGCCGATGATCGTCAGTGGCAACGCCACCTCCTGCATCGCCTTTTGGAGCGGCAGGACGATGCCGTTGCGAGCCAGTTCGTTTTCCAGCCGGTCGCGAATCGGGTTGCCGCGCTGCGGGCCAATCAGCTTGCGATCGACAAGGTCGGTCCAGCGCAGCTCGGAAAGTCTGACCAGCGGGTCTTCGGAATGCAGCACTATGAGGAACTCGTCAGTCGTGAGCCGCGTGCCAACGAGTTCCGTGTCGTCCTCCGGCACCGTGCCGACGCCAAGATCCACCGATCCGTTCGCGACCTGCTCCAGCACGGTTTTCTCGGCCACATCGTGCAGTTCGACGGTCACATCGGGATGCAGCCTGTTGAAATCGTTGATGAGCGGCGGCAGCAGAAGCGCCGCCTGCACGGTGCCCGCCGCGATCGAAACTTTCCCCCGTCGGAGCGCGTTCAGCTCCCGCGAACTTTCCACCATGCCCTCGATGTCGGCGACCGCGCGGGCGGCAACCGGCAGGATGTCCATGCCCGCTTGCGTAAGGCGAAGCAGGCGGGTGTGCCGGTCGAAGAGACGTAGGTTGAGATTGGTCTCCAACTGCCGCACCAGTGTGCTGACGGCGGATTGCGAGGAGCCGAGCTTGTCGGCGGCCAGCGTAAACTGCCCGAGATTGGCCACGGTGACGAAGGCGCGAAGCTGTTTAAGCGTGATATCCATGCCGGGCAATTCATTCAGTTACTGGTTGAATTAATATTATTATGCTGGTTGTTTGCTGATTTGACCAGCCGCATGATGCTCCTCGTACGGCGTGCGGTGTCAACGACGAGGCGATGAAGCCCCTACCGCGCCGGAAGCTGTTCGCTGGGAGGAAAGCGAATGACCAATCCCACGACGGCGGATCCCGTAGAAAAAATGTATCCCATCCCGAGCCTCATGGCTTTGGGCCTGCAACACGTCCTTGTCATGTATGCTGGAGCGGTCGCCGTGCCGCTTATCGTCGGCAATGCGCTTCACTTACCCAAGGAACAGATTGCCCTGCTCGTCAGCGCGGACCTGTTCGCCTGTGGCCTCGTCACGATCATCCAGGCGCTCGGCATCTGGAAAATCGGCATTCGCCTGCCCATCATGATGGGCGTCTCGTTCACCGCGGTGCCCTCGATCATCGCGACGGGCACCAATCCTGACCTCGGCATGCCTGGTATTATCGGGGCTGTCATCGGATCCGGCGTCTTCACCATTTTGGTCGCGCCGTTCTTCGGACGCTGGGTGCGTTTCTTCCCGCCGATCGTGACCGGCACGGTCATGTTGATCATCGGTCTCTCCCTGATGCGCGTCGGCGTGAACTGGGCGGCGGGCGGGCAGCCGATGATCAAGGGACCAGATGGCATGATCCCGAACCCCGCCTATGGCGCGCCCTTCGCGCTTGCCGTTGCGGCCGTCGTGCTGCTTTCGATCCTGCTGCTCACCCGTGTTCTCAAGGGATTCCTGTCGAACCTAGCCGTGCTGATGGGAATCGGCATCGGCTTTGCCATCACCATTGCCGCCGGCAAGGTCGATTTCCATGGCGTGGCGGATGCCGACTGGGTGCGTGTCATCCACCCGCTCGCCTTCGGCTGGCCGGTCTTCGAATTCTGGTCCACCCTGTCGTTATGTGCCGTCATGACGGTCATGATGATCGAATCAACCGGGCAGTTCCTGGCGGTCGGCGAGATGACGGGGCGCAAGATCACCCAGCGCGATCTCACCCGCGGCCTGCGCACCGATGGCGTCGGCAACATCATCGGCGGCCTGCTCAACACCTTCACCTATACGACCTATGCACAGAATGTCGGTCTGCTCCAGATTACCGGCGTGCTCAGCCGCTTCGTGGTCGCCGCAGGGGGTGTCATCCTGATCCTGCTGGGTGTGCTGCCGAAAGTGGCCTTCGTCAGCGCGTCGATCCCGAGCTACGTCGTCGGCGGCGCCGCTATCGTGATGTTCGGCATGGTCTCGGCGACCGGTGTGAAAATACTGTCAAAGGTCGATTTCGCCACCAACCGGTGCAACCTCTACATCGTCGCGGTCAGTGTCGGCCTGGCCATGGTGCCGGTCGTTGCGGAAAACATCTTCGATCAACTGCCGGGCACGGTTGGAAAGTTTCTGCACAGCGGCGTGCTGGTCGGCACCTTTGCAGCGGCATTGCTCAATATTCTCTTCAATGGCGTGCCTGCGAAGGAGCCTCAGGACACTGAGCAGCACAGCGGTGTGCCCGCGCAGCCGACCCCGCCTGAAATGGCAAGCAATAGTCCGGCGGCCTAGCGCCGCCGGAGAGCCCCGAACCCATGAGGACTGCCATGAGGCGCTTTGAATACCATAGGGCGGACACACTGGAGCAGGCGTCCCGCCTTCTCACCCATCTCGGCGACGACACCTTTCTGTTCAATGGTGGTACGGACCTTCTGGTCGAAATCCGCGAACGGCTGCGCCGCGTGCGCAATGTCGTCGATATCAAGCAGATCCCCGGCCTCTCCGACATCACCTATGACGAAACCCGCGGCCTGACGTTTGGCGCGCTGGTGACCGTCGGTCGGCTGGAGCACCTTATGCTGGTGCGCCAGCGTTATCCGAACCTGCGTGCGGCCTTCGCCTCGCTGGGCTCCATCCAGGTGCGCAATCGCGCCACCGTCATCGGTAATGTCTGTCGAGCCTCCCCGTCGGCGGACACGATCCCGCCGCTGATCGCCGACGGCGCCTTCATTCATATCTACAGCCGCACGAACATGCGCGTCGTGCCGCTCGCCGAATTCTTCACCGGCCCCGGCAAGACCGTGCTCGCCAAGGGCGAGATCGTCACCGGCATAACCGTGCCGCCGGCCGGCGACAACAGCGGCAAGGCCTATCTCAAGCACGGCCGTCGCAAAGCGATGGAGCTTTCCACCGTCGGCGTCGCCGTCAGCCTTTGCATGGACGATGGCGTGTGCAGCGACATCCGCATCGCGCTCGGCGCGGTCGGTGCGACCGTGCTGCGGGCGCCGGGAGCGGAAGCCGTTCTGCGTGGCACCCGGCTCGACGCGGCAACCGTCAAGAGTGCTGCCAACAAGGCGATGGAAGAGTGCACTCCGATCAGCAACGTGCGGGCCAGCGCCGATTACCGACGCGACATGGTCGGTGTGCTGACCGGCCGTGCGATCAAACAGGCATTGGAGGCTTTCGCGTGAAACGGACCGTCGAACTCACCATCAATGGCGAGCCCCGCGACATGACGGTGGATACCTGCCGTTCGCTACTCGACGCGCTACGCGACGACCTCGGTCTTACCGGCACCAAGAAGGGCTGCGACGTCGGCGACTGCGGCGCCTGCACCGTTATCGTCGACGGCGAACCCGTCAATGCCTGCCTGATGCTCGCCGTTGAGGCCGAGGGCCGGACGGTGGAGACGGTGGAAGGGCTCCAGCCCGGCGTCGATACGCTGCATCCGCTGCAGGATGCCTTCATGCGGCACGGCGCCTCGCAATGCGGCTTCTGCACGCCGGGCATCTTGATGATGGCCAAGAAGCTGCTCGTCGACAATCCACGCCCGACGGACGAGGACATCCGCTTCGGCCTCAGCGGCAACATCTGCCGCTGCACCGGGTACACCAAGATTTTCGACGCGATCAAATCCGCCGCGCTCGAGATGGAGGCAGCAAGGTCATGAACGTGGCAACCTCTATCGAAGAGCGGGAATTCAAGATTGTCGGCAAGAGCGTCAAGCGCGACGACGTGTTGGAAAAGGTGACGGGCGAGGCCGAATATACAGGCGACGTCAAACTGCCAGGCATGCTGCACGGCAAGATCAAGCGCGCCGCCATTGCGCACGCCCGCATCAAGAGCATCGATGTCAGCAAGGCGCTCGCCTATCCCGGTGTGAAGGCCGTGCTGACCCATGAAAACGTGCCGCGCGTGCTGCATTACGGCTCACCGCATCCGCGCTCGGCCTCTTGCACCAAGGACCAGTATATCCTCGACGACAAGGTGCGGTTCTGGGGTGAGGGCGTCGCCGCCGTTGCGGCCATCAGCGAAGAGATCGCCGACGAGGGGCTCGATCTGATCGAGGTCGAATACGAGCCCTTGCCGGCCGTCTTCGAGCCGGAAGACGCAGCCCAACCCGGTGCGCCGCTGATCCACGCCGTCGGCCCTGGCGGCAACCTGGTACTCGATCCGGTGCGCGTCAATCGCGGGGATATCGACGCCGGGTTTGCGGAGGCGGATTTCGTACTCGAAGGCACCTTCTCCGGCGGGCGGCCGCATCCGGCCTATATGGAGCCGAATGTCTGCATCGCCGACTGGGACGGCTCCAACAAGCTGACCTTCTGGACCTCGACGCAGACCGCCTTCATGGTGCGCGGCATCCTGGCCGAAGTGCTCGGCCTGCCACTCACCAAGGTGCGCGTTCTCGTCGACCACATGGGCGGCGGCTTCGGCGCCAAGCAGGACTGTTTCCAGCACGAATTCCTTTGCGCACTTCTCGCAAAGGAAACGCGCCGGCCCGTGAAGATGGAATTCACCCGCCACGAGACCTTCGTCGCCGGCCGTTCGCGTCACCCGTGCAGGGTCTGGTTGAAGCAGGGCTTCAAGAATGACGGCACGCTCGTGGCGCGTGACATGAAGCTTGTCTATGACTCCGGCGCTTACGGCTCGCATGGCCCGGGCGTGACCATCGTCGGCACCAATGCCGCGACCTCGCTCTATCGCTGCGAGAACGTTCGGTTAGAAGGTCGCTGCGTCTACACCAATACGCCGATCAACGGCGCCTTCCGCGGCTACGGCGTGGTGCAGAGCTACTATGCGCTCGACATCCAGATGGACGAGGCGGCTGAAAGGCTCGGCGTGGACCCGGCGGACCTGAAGCTGAAGAACGTGGTGCGCGCGGGCGATATCGCCCCGTCCGGTCACCCGATCCTCGGCCACGGCCTGGAAATCTGCCTTCAGCACGGCATCGATGTGCTCGACTGGAAGAAACTGCGCAACCGTGACCGTACACCGGACCCGAAGCACCCCCATATCCGCAAGGGCTGGGGCATCGGGTGCGAAATGCACGGTTCTTCAGCCTATCCGGGCATCAAGGAACAGGGCAACGCGACCGTGAAGGTCAACGAGGACGGCACGGTGACACTGCTCACGGGCGCTGCCGGTCTCGGCACCGGCGCGCATACGGCGCTGGCACAGATCGTTGCCGAAGAACTCGGCGTGCGCTTCGAAGATGTCGGCACCATCCATGGCGATACGGATGTCGTGCCGTGGGACATCGGCGCCTTCGCCAGCCACACGACCTATCTGGTCGGCACCGCTGCCAAGATGGCGGCCACCAAGGTGCGCGGGGCCGTTCTCGAGCGGGCTGCGATGAAGCTGCAGGTCACGCCCAGCGAGATCGACCTTTCCGAAGGCCGGATATTCGTCACGGCTGAGCCGGGCCGCTTCATGATGGTTGCCGAGGCGATGGGTCCCTCGCGCGGCATCCCGGCCGCCAACATCGTGGCCAATGGCACCTACGAGCCGACGAAATCCTATTCCTTCGCCGCGCATTTCACAGAAGTGGACGTGGATACGGAAACGGGCATCGTCGAGGTCAAGCGCGTTATCCCGGTGCATGATATCGGCCGGGTCATCCACCCGATTGCGGCGCAGGGCCAGATCGAGGGCGGCATCCAGCAAGGCATCGGCCACACGCTGACCGAGGACTACATCATCGACAAGAAGACCGGCCGGTCGCTGAACGCCGGCCTCGTCGACTACAAGATGCCGCTCTCCATGGACATGCCCGATATCGAGACGATCATCCTCGAAGCCGCGCCCGATCCGGGCGGCCCATGGGGCGCCAAGGGCGTCGGCGAAGACCCGATCATCGCCATCGGCCCCGCCATCGCCAATGCCATCCACGACGCCATCGGCGTCCGCTTCCATCACTATCCGATCACCCCCGAAGACATCCTGAAAGCCTTGAGGGAGAAGGGCGCATGAACATGCATATCGAGCCGGCCAACAAGAAGCTCCCGATCACGATCCTCACCGGTTTTCTGGGATCGGGAAAGACGACGCTGCTCAACTACATCCTCACCGAGCGCCATGGCCACCGCATCGCCGTCATCGAGAACGAGTTCGGCGAAGTGGATGTCGACAGCGACCTCGTGCTCGCCTCGGACGAAGAGATATTCCAGATGCAGAACGGCTGCATCTGCTGCTTCGTCGACGTTCGCAACGACCTCATCGAGGTGATGAAGAAGCTTTTGAGCCACAAGGACAAGTTCGACCATATCATCGTTGAGACCTCTGGCCTTGCCGATCCGACTCCCGTCGCTACTGCCTTCTTCGTCGACCGCAGCGTCGCTGAGGAAGTCGAACTCGATGCCGTCGTGACGCTGGTCGATGCCATGCATATCGACCAGCATCTCTACGATCCCGTGCTCGACGGCAGCGACAACCAGGCGGTCAACCAGATCGTCGCCGCCGACCGCATCCTCGTCAACAAGATCGACCTTGCCTCCGAGGAAGCGCTCGGCTCTCTGGAGGACACGCTGCGCAAGCTCAACCAGACGGCGCCGATCCTGCGTTCCACCTACGGCAAGGTGGACCTGTCCAACATCCTCGGCGTCAACGGCTTCCGGCCGTCCTATGTACGCGAGCGGGCGGAAATCCTCGACATCGATATGGAGGATGATCACGACGCGCACGGCCAGCAACATCTCGAATGCTACGACGCGACGTGCAATCATCCGGACCATGACCATGAGCGCGACCACCACCATGACCACGGTCATGATCGTGCTCCGGCAAGCGTGCTCCGTCCGCACCAGCACGATGCGACGGTGAAATCCCACTCCTTCGTCTATCCGCAGTCCTTCGACGGCGAAAAGCTCGCGGGCTTCCTCAAGGATTACCTCAGCGAGTATGGCGACGACATCTTCCGCACCAAGGGCATTGTCTCAGTGGCGAACGACGAGCGCTTCTTCGTGCTCCAGGCAGTGCACAAGCTGGTCGATTTCCGTCCGGATCACTCCTGGGGCGAGGATACGCGCAAATCGAAGTTCGTCTTCATCGGCCGCAATCTCGACCGTGACTGCATCGACAGAAACTTACGCGCATGCTTGGCGGCCTAGCCGCGCTTCTCCTGTCGCTTGACGCTGGCCCAAGTCCTCCGTCTGAACCGCAGGCGCATCCTCCAGTGCAGGCGGCGGTGGATGCCGTTTTTAAAAAAAAGCCATAAAAACAGTTGCTTAGAGTGATTATCTTGTTGACAAAAAGTCGGCCCCATGGTTCCTATGATGTCGAGTAGAAGCACCGACAATTGCTCACGTCTGTTGGAAGATGAGGCTGCGATGTCGATGCTGGCTACGAAAGGAACACCCGCCGTTTGTGCCCCCCCCCGGCCGTTCTTCTCCGTCATCGGCGTTTCCTGAGTTCGCGGATCCACGCCCGGTGTTTGCCGGCATGGCGTTCATCGCGCGGCCCACATCGACCGGACCCGCTACGACAGGAGAACAAGAATGATAATTGACCTAAGCTGCTACCCCACCGACCTGGCGGACCTGGCTTGGCGCCACGATGGACCACCCTTCACCGGCGACAAGCTTTTGAAGATGATGGACGGCCCGTATTATGTGAACGGCAAGCCGCGCCGCATCGACAAGGCCTTCATCCAACCGCCGCAAGGCAACACCATTTACACCCACGAGGTCATGGACCTGGAAGGCAAAGCCGCCATCCGCCAGTACATGGCCTATACGGAAAAGATGGTGACGGAGCATCCCGACCGTTTCCTCGGCTGTTTCGTCTACAACCCGCGCTATGGCACGCAGAACGGCGCCGAAGAGATCGAACGCTATGCCAAGGAATTCGATTTCAAGATGGTGCAGCTGCAGGCGAACATGCACGCCTACCGCCCCGACCGCGCGCTCGACTGGCTGCGCCCGGCCTTGAAGAAATGCGCCGAGCTCGGCCTGATGGTAAAGGTACACACCGGCGACGGTCCGTACTCGATCCCGACCGAGTTCTACCCGATCATCCGCGAGTTCCCGGAAGTGAACTTCATCCTGGCGCATTTCGGCGTGCAGACCGGCGGCGTCTATGTGTTCGAGCCGATGCAGATGGCGCTCGACACGCCGAGTGTCTACGTCGAATCCGGTTGGTGCCTCCAGTCGCGTATCGTCGAATTCGCCAAGGTTCTGCCCAAGCACAAGATCCTCTTCGGCTCCGACACACCACCGAACGAGCCAGGCATGTGGATCAACCTTCTCGAAGTGCTTTGCCACGAGCCACCCCAGGGCCTCAATCTCGATGAGGATACGCTGGAGGACTACCTCGGCAACAACACCGCCCGCATGATCGGCCTCGATCCGACCAAGCCGCCGGCCACCGTTGCGGAAGCCGAAGCTTACCTGCGCAAGCACGGCGTCGCGCTCGCGGCTTAATTTTGAACGGAGCGAACAATGATTATCGATACCCATCTTCACCCGACCAACCTCGTCGACGAGGCCTGGCGTCACACCGGCACGCCGTTCACGGGCGAGCGCATGCTCAAGCTTATGGACGGCCCCTACATGATCAATGGTAAGCCGCGCCGGATCGACATGGGCTTTATCCAGCCACCGCCGGGCAACACCGGTTACCGCGACGGCAACCGCAAGGGTCGCGACGGCATTCGCGACTATATGGCCTATTGCGCCGAGCTCTGCCAGAAGTACCCGGATCGCTTCATCGGCAACTTCAACTACAATCCGCGCTGGGGCCCCGAAAACGGCGCGGCGGAGCTGGAATTCCACGTCAAGGAATACGGCTTCAAGATGTTGAAACTGCACGCGAACATGCATGGCTATCGTCCCGACCGCGCGCTCGACTGGCTGCGTCCGGCGATGAAGAAGTGCGCCGAGCTCGGCGTCGTCGTGCTGATCCACACCGGCGACGGTCCGTACACGATCCCGACGATGTTCTACCCGATCATCCGCGAATTCCCGATGGTCAACTTCATCATCGGTCATTTCGGCATCCAGACGGGCGGCAATTACTCGTTCGAGTCATTCTGGATGGCGATGGACACGCCCAACGTCTATTGCGAATCCGGCTGGTGCTTCCAGTCGCGGATCGTCGAGTTCGCCCAGCAACTGCCCAAGAACAAGATCGTCTTCGGCACCGACAGCCCGCCAAACGATCCGGGGATGTGGCTGCGCGAGTTGGAAGTGCTGTGCAAGGATCCGCCGCACGGTATCAACCTGTCCGAGGACAATCTCGAGGGCTATCTCGGCAACAACATCGCTAAGCTCGTCGGCATCGATCCTTCGCCTCCGCCGCGCGACCTGAAAGACGCCCAGGCTCGCCTGAAGGATTCCTACGCCGGCGTCGACCGCGCCAGCGGCAAACATCTGGAACTCGCCTGATTTGCTACGATGGCGCCCCGCGGGGCGCCATCGCCCACGCGCAGCACCAAGGCCCGGATATGACCCAGCACCATAGGCAAGACGTCCGCCGATTCCTGGCCGACTACCGGGCCGAACACCCGGAGGACGTCATCACCATCGACCGGCCGGTTTCGGACGATCAGGACGCGACAGCGCTGATTTGGAATCTCGCTGACAAGGGGCGGCATCCAATGCTGCACCTTACAAATGTCAACGGCATCGATAGCGAGGTGGTCTGCAACATCTTTGCCTCGCGGGATCGCATCGCGAGCCTTCTGGGCTCGACTGCCGACCGCCTGCACGAAGCTTACCAGGCCCGCGCCAACCGACCCCTGAAGCCGGAGCTTTTGGAAACCGGCCCGATCAGCGAACAGATCATCCGCGGCGATGCCGTCGATCTCCACATGCTGCCGATGCTGAAGCATTTTGATACCGATCGCGCGAAATACATCACCAGCGGCATCATCATCGGCGAGCATCCGGAAACCGGCGCCGGCAATCTCAGCTATCACCGCGCGATGATCCATTCGAAGAATTCGCTGGCGACATCGTTGCACTCGCGCGGTCATCTCTGGCGTTTGATGAACATGGCGAAGGAGAGGGGCATGCCCATGCCGGTCGCCATGGTAATCGGCGGCCATCCGCTCTTCATGCTTGCCGCCTCGGCACGCCTTGCCTTCGGCGAAGACGAACGCGACGTCGCCGGCGGGTTGATGGGCGAGCATTTGCAGGTTGTGCGAACGCCAAAATATGGCATCCGCATTCCCGCCCATGCCGAGATCGTGCTGGAGGGCGTCCTGGATCCCGAAGCCCATGTGGAGGAGGGGCCGTTCGGCGAGTTCACCGGTTATTCCTCGGATCGCTCGACCAATAACCTCTTCAAGGTCGAAACCGTGATGCGCCGGCGCGACGCCATCCTCGTCAGCGTCGCCGGCGGCAATTCCGCCGAGCACCTCAACCTTGGCCGCGTGCCGCGCGAGGCGGAGGTGGTGGAGAAGCTGAAGGCGCGCTTTCCCTCGATCACCGCCGTGCATTACCCGTCGTCGGGCACGCATTTCCACGCTTATATCGCGATGAAGCAACTGCGCGAGGGCGAAGCGCGGCAGGTCATGCTCGGCCTGCTCGGCTGGGACCAATACCTCAAGACCGTCGTCGTCGTGGATGAGGATGTCGATATCACCCGCGACAGCGAGGTGCTCTGGGCGCTCGCCACGCATTTCCAGCCGCACAAGGATGTCGTCATCGTCGAAGGTCTGCCCGGCAATGCGCTCGACCCGTCGGCGAGCGGCATCGGCACGACCTCCCGCATGGGCCTCGATGCGACTCGCGGCCCGAACTTCCACGGTGTCCGTGCCCGCATCAGCGACGCGGCGGCGGCCCGCGCCGCCCTGCTCCTCAAAACCGCGGGATAGGCGATGACGGATCGCCCAAGACGCATAATCGTCGGCATTTCGGGCGCTTCCGGCGTGGTCTACGGAAAACGCCTGCTCGAAGTGCTCCGCGACCTGCAGATCGAGACGCACCTGATCGTGTCGCGGGCCGCCTGTATCACGCTCGCGAGCGAAGCGGAGTTTACCAAGCAGGACCTTGAGGCGCTGGCGACGGTCACGCATTCCAACAAGGATATCGGCGCCGTCTGCTCGTCGGGTTCCTACAAGACGCTCGGCATGATCGTCGCTCCTTGCTCGGTGAAGACGCTTGCCGAGATCGCGACGGGAACGACGGACAATCTTCTATCCCGTGCCGCCGACGTCGTCTTGAAGGAGCGTCGCCGGCTTGTGCTGATGCTGCGCGAGACACCGCTTCATCTCGGACATATCCGCAACATGGCGCAGGTGACGGAGATGGGCGGCATCATCTACCCGCCGGTTCCGGCCTTCTATGCCAGGCCGCAGAGCCTCGACGACATGGTCAGCCATACGGTCGGCCGTGTCCTCGATCTCTTTGACATAGACGCTGGCATGGTACGGCGATGGGAGGGAATTGGGGCGGTGGAGTAGGATGGCCTTGCGCATTGCTTCGGCGTCGCCGGCCAGAGGATTTTCGACACGATGAGTGCCAACGGGTCGAGGGCTCTGACCTGATGAATGCATAGGAAAACATTTGCAGCGTCATGTTTTCTGACGATCTCACGTAATACGCCCACGTCGAAGGCTCTGTGTTCCCAAAATGCGATGCCTCCTCGATATCGGCGTTAGACCGGCGGCGCGACGACACTCCGGATACCCGCGCCGCCGGTCGGTTCGGCGCAGCGTTCGGGCCGGCAAGGGTACGGCGCCAGAAGGTCAAAGCCCAATTGGATGCCAAGGACAACCGAGCATAGGCCACGCCGAACCGACCTCGCCAGTCAGATCAGCGAGTCCGATCATTGAGCCGCCTGCGGTCGTTGGGGTCTTGCGCAAAGAACTGCCATGATGACGGGCAATATAGGAAACCGAGGAGTATAATCTGAGCGCCCACTCATTGCTCCCTGTCGATATCCCGGCGCAGCACAATCAGCGTCGTCAGGTCCTGCACCGCCGGGCCGCCGGCGATATTGTCGCGCAGATTGTTCAGCCGGTCGATCGACGGCACCTCGACCTCGACGACGAGGTCGAGCTGGCCGCTGATCGAGGAGACGCGTCGGACCTCGGCGTAACCGGCGAGCTTGTCGAGAATGCTCATCGATGGCGTGCGTGCCAGCGTCACCAGCAGGAAGGCCCGGATAACATCCCGGTCCATCTGGCCAATATCGGCCCGGTAGCCGCGGATCACGCCAGTACGCTCCAGTTGGGCCACCCGCTCGCTGGCGGCGCTGCGCGAAAGGCCGACCCGGGCGGCCAGCGCCTTCAGCGGAATCCGCGCCTCCTTCGACAGGATGGCGAGGATCTCCTGGTCTTTTACATCCGGCTGCTTCACCGCGGGCTCCATGGCACGCCGACAATATGCCGGCCGATCACGTCAGACTGCCGGCCAGGCCGGCGCTTCGCCGGGTGTCTGATTTGCACGCTCATGCAAAACTATCCACCGATTTTCTCGACCAGCCCATTTTCCGACAACCGGCGGACCCGATGACCGATCTTCACCACCCCGCACCCGCTTTCCCGCTCGGCCAGGCCGCCCTTCTGGCCAGGGAGCATTTCGGCCTGGAAGGCGAGTTCAGCCTACTGGACAGCGAGCGCGACCAGAATTTCAGGCTGGCTTCGGGCGCTGGTACCTGGACCTTCAAGATCATCAACGCCAGCGAACCTGACCTGGAAAGCGCTTTCCAGGTCGCTTTGCTCGACCATCTGGCGGCTGTCGCGCCGGAGCTTTCGCTGCCGCGCCTGCGCAAGACAGCATCGGGCACGGCGCTGGCGACGGTCCTCGCGGCTTCGGGCGACCGTCATTCGCTGCGCATGGTGTCGTGGCTTCCGGGCCGGCCCCTTGCCGAAAGCAAGCGCACGCCCGCGGTGCTCAATTCGCTCGGCCAGATGCTGGGCCGCATGGATCGTGCCTTGCAGGGCTTCATACACCCGGGCGCGCTGCGCCAACTGGACTGGGACATCCGTCGCGCCGGGGAGGCCCGCGCGCGCTCCGCCCATGTCGCCGATGCCGGCGACCGGGCCTTGATCGAGCGTTTCCTCGACCGCTTCGACGCCGAGGTAGCGCCCCGGCTGTCGACGCTGCGGGCCCAGGTGATCCACAACGACGCCAATGACTGGAACGTCCTCGTCGACCCGGACCACCCCGGCAACGTTGCCGGCATGATCGATTTCGGCGACGCCCTGCACACGGTGCTAATCGCCGAAGTGGCGGTGGCCTGCGCCTATGCGATTCTCGATCAGGAGGATCCGATCGGCGCTGCGGCCGAACTGACCGCCGGCTTCCACGCCCGCTATCCGGTGCGCGAGGAAGAGCTCGACCTTTTGTTCGACCTCATCATGGCGCGGTTGGTCATCAGCGTGACGCTTTCGGCGGCGCGCCGCAGCCGCGTCGGCGACAACCCATATCTGGCGATCAGCGAGGCGCCGGCCTGGCGCATGCTGCGCCGCCTCGATGCGATGAACCCGCGCTTTGCCACGGCGGTCCTGCGCCATGCCTGCGGTTTTGATGCGGTGGCCGGCGCAACCGACATCGCGGCCTGGATCGATGGCAATGCCAAAAGCATGGCGCCGATCGTGCAACCGCACCCCGCCACGCTGGCCAAGGCGCTGGTGCCCTATGGCGATGCCGCAAATCCGATGACTGTGGCCTCGGCCGCCGCCGACCCCGAGAAAGCGTCCGCCTGGTGGGACGCCCATGCGGGCAAAACCGGCGTCGCGCTCGGCATCGGGCCATGGGGCGAGGCGCGCACCGTCTACTCCGGCGACATGTTCAAGTCGCGCTTCATCGACGGCGGACGACGTGACCGCCATCTCGGCCTCGACCTTTTCATGCCGGCGGGCACCAAGGTCCATTCGCCGCTCGCCGCGACGGTCCGGAGCGTCGAGGTCGAGGAGGAACCGCTCGGCTATGGCGGCCTCGTGGCGTTGCTGCACGAGCCCGAGGACTGCCCGCCCTTCGTTACGCTTTGGGGGCATCTTGCCCACGAGGTCGTCGCGCGGCTGAAGCCCGGCCAGAAGCTTGCCGCCGGCGCGCTTGTCGGCGCAATGGGTAGGCATGCGGAAAACGGCGGCTGGGCGCCGCATCTGCATCTGCAGATTTCGGCCGATATTAGCCTTTCGGCACGCGCGATACTGGGTGTCGGCGAGGCGGGCTACCTGGACGTCTGGCGCGAACTGTTCCCCGACGCGGCGGCGCTGGCCGGCATTCCGCCAGAGATTTTCACGCAGTCCGGCCGCAGCCCGGCCGAGATCGTCGCTGCCCGCAAAGCGACGATGCTGCCCAACCTGTCGATCTCCTATTCGGAGCCGATCAAGTTCGTTCGTGGCGACGGCGTCTGGCTGATCGATGATCGCGGCCGCGCCTATCTCGACTGCTTCAACAATGTCTGCCATCTCGGCCACGCGCATCCGCATGTCGTGGAGGCCATCGCCCGGCAGGCCGCCAAGCTCAACACCAACACACGCTACCTGCACGACAACATCGTGGCCTATGCCGAGCGCTTGACGGCGACGCTGCCGCCGGAACTCTGCGTCGCCTCCTTCGCCTGCTCGGGCAGCGAGGCCAACAGCCTGATGCTGCGCATGGCGCGCACCCACACCGGTCGCGAGGAAGCCATCGTGCTCGACTGGGCCTATCACGGCACGACCCAGGAACTGATCGACCTCAGCCCCTACAAATACAAGCGCAAGGGCGGCAAGGGGCGCAAGCCGCACGTCTTCGAGGCGGTCATCCCCGACAGCTATCGCGCGCCCGCGGATTGGCCGGTCGAGGAGCATGCGAGGCGCTTCGCCGCAAGCGTTGCCGAACAGATCGACGCCATGCGCCGAGGGGGCCGCGCCCCGGCACTGTTCATGGCCGAGTCGATCCCCAGCGTCGCCGGACAGGTGTTCCTGCCGGAAGGCTACCTCGGCGAGGTCTATGCCATGGTGCGCGAGGCCGGCGGCCTGTGCGTGGCCGACGAGGTGCAGGTGGGCTTCGGCCGCGTCGGCAGCCACTGGTGGGCGTTCGAGACACAAGGGGTCGTGCCCGATATCGTCACGATGGGCAAGCCGATCGGCAACGCCCATCCTATGGCGGCGCTGATGACGACACGCGAGGTCGCGGCCTCGTTCAACAATGGCATGGAGTATTTCAACACGTTCGGCGGCAATCCGGTGTCCTGTGCCGCGGGGCTGGCGGTGCTCGACGTGATCGAGCAGGGCGACCTTCGTCGCAATGCGTTCGAAATCGGCAACTATCTGATCCAGCGTTTCCGCGACATGCAGGCACGCCACGAGGCGATCGGCGACGTGCGCGGCATGGGGCTGTTCCTCGGCATCGAGCTGGTCGCCGACCGCCGCACCAAGGAACCGGCAACCGCATTGGCCAAAAAGATTTGCGACGGCGCCCGGGCGCGCGGTGTGCTGATGGGCACGGAAGGGCCGTTCGACAATGTGCTCAAGATGCGCCCGCCGATGATCTTCACGCGGAACAACGCCGACCATCTTCTGTCGGTCCTGGAGGACACCTTCGAAGCCGTGCTGTCCGGCGCGCAGTAGCGAGTAGCGCAGGCCGCACGGCTTCCAAGGCTGCCTTTTTTCGTAATAAAAACGTTTTTATTTTTCTTGAAATCGTTTTTATTTGCCGGTAATGCCTTCGTAAGGAGAGAGGAAAGGCGAGTGACAGAGGGCAGGAAGCATGCAAGCCAGCTTTCGCCGACCATCAAGACGCTGGCGGCGCATACCGGCTATTCCATCGGCACGATCTCGAAGGCGCTGCGCGGCTCGCCCGTGGTCACCGAGCAGACCCGCGAGGCCATTCTCGCCGCGGCGAAGGAACTCGGCTATCAGGCCAATGCGCGCGGCATGGCGCTGCGCACCGGCAAGACCTGCCAGGCGGCGGTGCTGATGCCGCTCACCTCGGCATCCGGCTACGAATGGGATGGCGTCGAATACACCCAGATCCTGAGCGGCATCAGTCAGGCGCTTGACGGCAGTGACTACCAGCTCTCGGTTTACGGTTATCGCTCCTTCGACGACGCTTGCGCGATTGCCCGCCGCGTCGCCGATCAGAAGCTAGCTGACGGGCTGATCTTCTCCGGCGTCCTGGCAGATGACGCACGCATTGCCATGCTGACGGGCGCGGACTTCCCCTTTGTCTCGCTCGGTCGCTGCCGCAAGCCGCTCGTCTACGCCCATGTCGACGTCGACAACGAATGGGCTTCCCACGCCGCCACTGCCCGACTGATCGCCGGCGGCCACCGCCGCATCGCCCTGATCAACGCCGACCGACGCTTTTCCTACGCGCTCGACAGGATCGACGGCTTTGTTGGGGCCTTTCGCGAGGCAGGGCTCGAACCGTCGCTCGATCTGGTTGCCGACGGCGACCTTTCCACCCGCTTCGGGTGCGAAAGCACCCTTGCATTGCGCGCCCTGCCGCAGCCGCCGACGGCGTTGGTCTGTGTCAACGAATCCACCACGCTCGGCGCCCTGTCGGCGCTTGACGCGCTTGGCCTGCGGGTCGGCGAGGACGTCGACGTCATCGCCTATGACGACATCAATGTCAGCGCCTATTTCAGCCCACCCGTCACGACGCTCTATCAGCCCATCGAAGTGCTCGGCCGCCGGCTGGGCGAGTTCTTGCTGCGGCTAATGGCCGGCGAGAATGCCACGCAACTTACCCAGGTCTTCCGCCCGCAATTGATCGCGCGGCAGGCCGACAATCTCGGCGGCCGCCTCGGTTGCCCCAATCCTTGAAAAATGGAGGAAGCAGAATGAAGAAAATCCTTTTTGGCGTGGCGCTGGCTTTGCTGGCGTCCGGCACCGCGCATGCGGCCGATCTTGGCGGCAAGCTGCTGAAGGTGGGTTCCGATACCACCTCGCCGCCGATGGAAAGCGTCGACACCGCGACCGGGCAGATCGTCGGCTTCGACGTCGATGTCGTCAACGCGGTCTGCGCGAAGATCAACTGCAAGGCCGAATTCGTCACCACCGGCTGGGACGGCATCTTCGCGGCGCTCGACCAAGGCAATTTCGACTTCGTCGCCTCCGGCGTCTCAATCACCGACGAGCGCAAGAAGGCCATGGATTTCTCCGAGCCCTACATCGTCAACAGCCAAGCCGTGCTGATGCGCGTCGCGGATGAAGGCTTGAACGTCGACGACTTCAAGTCGAAGGGCAAGAAGCTCTCGGCCCAAGCCAACACCACCGACGCCCAAGTCGCCGAAGGCATAGTCGGCAAGGACAATGTCGTCGCCTATGATAGCTTCAGCGCCTCCGTCATTGCGCTCAAGAACAAGGATGTCGACGGCGTCGTCATCAACGGTGCCAATGCGGCCGCCTACGAGAAGGAGTTCGCGGGCGAGCTAGTGGTGCCGATCCGCAATCTCCAGTCGGATCCGCTCGGCCTCGTCTTCCGCAAGGGTGACGAAAACGTCGCCGCCTTCAACGAAGGCATCGAGGCCATCAAGAAGGATGGCACGCTGGACGCGCTGATCAGCAAGTACTGGGGCGTGAAGTAATCGTGGTCCAAGGCCCCGCCGCGCCGGGGCCTTTTGTTGGAGGACGGTCACCGATGCAGCTCCTGATGCGCCTTCGGCCAAGCAATCTCATCATTGCAGCCGCGCTGCCGTTCATCGTCTACCTCTTTGCCTCGTCGGCCGACTATCAGCGCTCGCTGCGCGCCATCCTGGGCGTCGAGCACGGTTCCTCCGCGTTCGTGCCCGGTTTCGCCTTGCTGGCCGTCGCCTTCGCCGCCGGCGTAGGCGCTGTGGTCTTCAGCCGTTCCAAGGTGCTGAAACCGCGCCTTGCACTGTTATCTGCGGCGATCGATTTCGTGGCCGCGCTGTCCGCGGCGACGACCGGCCTCGTCCACCCCTATGCGTCGTCGGTCGTTGCCAACGCCGTCGATCCCTTCACCTCCAAGCTGATCGTCCAGGGCATGACGCCTCGCCAGTTGACCGGCGGGGCCGAGGCGATGGTGCACAGCCATGTCTCGACGCTTTTGTGGGTCTACCTCGCCGTGACCATCGTCGCGCTCGCCCTGTTTTTGGCCGGCGGTCGGCAAGACAATGGCGGCGCCAAGCGCCGCGCTGGGCGCCTTATCCTCGGCCTGGTCAACGGCGCCGGGCTGGTCTTCATCCTATTCCTGGCGCCGATGGCCTTCGCGTCCGGCGTCGCCACCACTATCCGCGCCGCGGTCGCGGCCTATATTCTGGCGGCGTTGCTAGGCCTGGTCTGGGTCGGCCTGCTCAAGCTCGATTACAGCAAGCGAGCCGATCTCTCTTTCATCGTCATCACCGCCTTGCTGGCCTGCGCAGCCGCATGGTTCCTGATGCAGCCACGCCAGGCCTATACGCTGGCCGGCACCCTGCAGGGCAAGGTCGCCGTGATATCGGGCACGCCTTCCGGTATGATCGGTGCCGTGCGCTTCGGCCAGTTTCCCTATGGCCCTGAAAACGAGGTCCCGCTGCGCACCTTCAAGGGCGCGGCGGAGGCGCTCGATGCACTCGCCAAGAAGGCAGACGTCAGCGCAGCGCTGCTGCGTTCCGCCTCTGTGCCGGCCGACCTGCCGGTGCTATGGCAAACCAGCACGCTGAGCGACCGCGACAAGGCATCCGGCATCACGTTGGCGGTGCTTGCCATCGTGCTCGGCCTGCTGACTTTCGGCGGCCACATCCATCGCCGGCATCCGCTCTCGATCGGTTCGGAGTTCATCGTCGACACCATTCGCGGCATTCCGATGCTGGTCATCGTGCTCTATGTCGGCCTGCCCCTGGCGGGCGCGCTGAAGGACGCCACGCAGGGCGTCTTCGACCCGCCGAACCTTGCGCGCGGCATCGCCGCCATGGCGCTTGCCTATTCTGCCTATCTGGCCGAGATCTTCCGCTCCGGCATCAATGCTATCCCGCGCGGCCAACTCGAGGCGGCGCGCAGCCTCGGCCTCAACGGCTGGCAGACGGCGCGGCTGGTGATCCTGCCCCAGGCCTTCCGCATCATCATCCCGCCGCTCGGCAACGAGCTGATCGCCATCCTGAAGGACACCTCGCTGCTGTCGATCCTGTCGATCCGCGACATCACCCAACGCATGCGGGAATTCCAGTCGGCAAGCTTCCTGCCGTTCGCTCCTTACAATTCCGCCGCCATCTTCTACATCCTGCTGACGCTGGCGGCGGCCAGCCTGGTCAGCACCGTCGAGAGAAAATATGACATCAAGCATCGATGAAGCGCGCCGAGAACTCGAAGCGCGAGCCGCCTCCCTCATCATGCCGAAAGGCTTTGTCTTCGGCGCGGCTACAGCATCCTATCAGATCGAGGGCGCACCGGCCGCCGATGGCAAGGGCGAGAGCATCTGGGATCGGTTCTGCAAGGTGCCGGGCGTGATCATCGACGGGTCCAGCGGCGACGTCGCCTGTGACAGCTATCAGCGCTGGGGCGACGACATCGCCGTGCTCAAGACGCTGGGGCTCGGAGCCTACCGCTTTTCACTCGCCTGGACCCGGTTTCTTCCTGAGGGACGAGGCGCGCCCAACGCCAAGGGCATCGCCCATTACGACCGGCTGATCGACGGCCTGCTCGAAACCGGCATCGAACCCTATCTCACGCTCTACCATTGGGATCTGCCGCAGGCGCTGCAGGAGCGGGGCGGCTGGTACAGCCGCGACACTTCCGACGCACTGGCCGAATATGCCGCCCTTGCCGCGCGCAACTTCGGCGACCGCGTCAAGAAATGGACGACGCTCAACGAGCCCTGGACCTTCTGCTGGTCGGGCCATGCCTCGGGCGAGGATGCGCCGGGCCTGCGCGACGGCGCGAGAGGCGGCGTCGCCGCAAGCCATCATGCGCTGCTTGGCCACGGCAAGGCGGTGCCGGCCATCCGCGCCGAAGTGCCAGACGCTTCCGTGGGCATCGTCTTCGACCTCAACGTCGCTGAGCCGGCGAGTGACGACCCGCGCGACGTCGCTGCGGCGCAGCGTTTCGACGGCGCGCAGAACCGCTGGTTCCTGGACGCCGTTTTCAAGGGTGCCTACCCACAGGACATGCTCGACCTCTACGGCGACCTGCTGCCGGAGATCCACGCCGACGACAACAGACTGATCGCCGCGCCGGTGGACTATGTCGGGGTCAACATCTACCGCCGTTCGGTGATCGCGGCAGGCACGGAACTGGCGCCGCTCAACTATCGCCGCGTGCAGCCGGAAGGGCTCTATTCTGCGGTGGGCTACGAAATCTGGCCGCGCTCGATGTACGACATTCTGCGCTACGTGAACGACCGTTACGCCCCGAAGGGGATCTACATTTCCGAGAACGGCGTCGCCACGCGCCCCGAACGGGTTGGCGCCGACGGCCGTGTCTGGGACGATCTGCGCGCCGCCTACTATGTCGACCATCTTGAGCAGGTGGCAAAGGCCGCGGCCGAGGGCGTGCCGGTCAAGGGTTATTTCGCCTGGACGCTGATGGACAATTTCGAATGGGCTTATGGCTACACCACGCCCTTCGGCATCACCCATGTCGATTACGAAACGCAGGCACGGCGCGTGAAATATTCCGGCGAGATCTATGCCGCGATCGCCAGGCAGGAACGCCTTGCGCCGGCGCGGAGAGCTGGACTTGGCCGCTGAGCGTGGGCAGCCAGGTACGGTCCTGATCACCGGCGCCGGACGGGGACTAGGCCGCGAGCTCGCCCGCCAATATGCTCGGACCGGCTGGCACGTCATCGCCTGCGGCCGCGCCTTGCCGGCGGACGGTTTCGAGACCGGCGTGGAATTCCAGCCGCTGGACGTGGCCGATCCGGCGTCGATCCATGTCCTTGCCGAGCGGCTGGCCGGCCGCCCCATCAGCGTGCTTGTCAACAACGCCGCCGTCCGCAGTCCAGCGCCCGGACTGGATGCCCTGGAAGCGAAGGCATTTCTCGACGTCATTGGCGCCAACACGCTGGCGCCTATCCTCATGGCCAAGGCCCTGCTTCCGAACCTTCGGCTGGCGGCCAGGCCCGTTGTCGCCAATATCAGCAGCCGGGCCGGATCGATGACCGAGGGGCTGCTCGACGATGACGATGACGATTATGCCTATCGCTGCTCGAAGGCAGCGCTCAACATGGCAACCGTGCAGCTTACGCGCGACCTGCAGGTGGACGAAATAGTGGTGCTGGCCCTTCATCCGGGCTGGGTGAAAACCGACATGGGCGGCCCTAAAGCCGTCTTGCCAGCGGCGAAAAGCGCCCAGGGGCTTCGCCATGTAATCGACCGCGCATCCATCGTTGAAAGCGGTTCGTTCCTTACTTTCGACGGAAAGCGGGTCGGCTGGTAGATCTACAGCCTGTTACGAGCTTAGGGTGGAATCCTGCGCCAAACGGATTGTCGATCCGGCGATCAAGCCTCTAATATTGGTCAATCGCCGCCGAAAGCAATGGGACGGCATCACCGGGGGGCGCCGCTTTCTGTGTGCGGTCTTCAGCCAGCTAGAACAGAGTGAGTCGGATGTCGGTCAGGCGATCCATTGATCGTCACCGCCCAATTGGCGAGGCCAGGATACCTTCGCTCGCCACCACACGACCGCGACAGATGAACGTGCGGTTTTGGGGGGTAATGGCAACCGCTTCTGCCAAGGTTCGTGTATCGATCAGCACTAGGTCACCCTGGCAACCGGGTGTGAGTTCATCGTGCGTCAGGCCGAGCCCCTTGGCGCCGACGAAGGTGCAGATGTGCGCGGTCTCTTCAAGATCGGCATCGTTGGTCATGCCGTTGCGCTGCGCCAGGTATTTGGCTCGTTCCAGCATGTCGCCGCTGCCCCAGGGCTCCCAGGTGCCTTGGATGCCATCGGCCCCGGACACCACGACCAGGCCCGATTGGCGCATCAAACGAAGCGGAACCGCCGGTGCGGAAGGGCCGCCGACGGTCATGACCGCGATGCCCGCAGCAGCCAGAGCATCGATCAATGAGCGCTGCCGTTGCGCTTCCAGCATGCCAAGGCAATAGGCATGGCTCACCATAACGCGGCCTTGCAGGGAGAGCGCACGGGTCCGCTCCAGAATGAGTTCCACGCAAAACGCGCCCAACTCGCCAGGCTCGTGCAGATGAATATCGACCGGCTTAGCGTATTTGTTCGCGAGCGCGAAGATCGCGTCCAGATGGCGCGCAGGATCCCGCTCGATCGTTGCAGGATCGATACCGCCCACGATATCGGCTCCCGCTTTTGTCGCGTCTTCCATCCGCGCCAGCGTGCCTTCGCGCCCCAGCATCCCACTTTGCGGGAAGGCGACGATCTGGATATCGACCAGTTAGCGGAACGCTTCCCGCGTTCCGATCACGCCTTCGACGTTGGCGATGCCGATTTCGGTATCCGCATCAACATGGCTGCGAATATGCGTGACGCCGAACGCCAGCGTTTGCAGGACCTGTCTGGCTGACTGCCTTAGCGCGTCGATGCCCAGTTCCCGCTTGGCCTTCCGATCGGCCAGGATCCTGTCGTTGCGCGTGGGGCCGACGCGGTTTTCAAACCAGTCCATGCCAACGAGCGTCTTGTCGAGATGCGTGTGCGCTTCGACCAGCCCCGGGGAGGGCGATCTGTCCACGACCGTCGATCTCGCGAACGGTGGTGTCGGGGTTGCCTGGTTCCGCGAAGCGGCAGTCGCGGATGTAGAGATCCGTCGCAGCGCCGCCCATCGGCCGGACTTGCGGATGAGGAGGTCTTCGCTCATTGTGCAGCCTTTCATCTTTGTCTCACGATGCGCGTCTATGCCAGGCCGGCGCGCTCCATCATCAGGCCGAACGCCCTTCCGGCGCGATCCAGGATTGCACCTTCGTCATGGTCGACGAGCTTTCGTCCGCGCATCAGGATGCACCCGTCGACGATCGTCGTATCGACGTCCGCGCCGTTCGCGAAGCGCGCCTCTGCGACGGCTGCACAGGTGGCCAGAGGTGCGGTTGGCGCATGTTGACCAGAATGATGTCGGCACGCTTGCCCGGCTCCAGCGATCCGATCTCGCTTTCCATCGACAGCGCTCGTGCGCCACCCATGGTCGCCATCTCGAGCAACTTTGCCGGAGGAAGGACACTGTCGTCCCTGAAACGCCGGGGCGTGATAGCGGTGCGCCTGGAACATGTTGCGGAACATGTCGAACGAGCGGTCCGGCGCGGCTGCATCGGTGCCAAGCGACACGACAATGCCGCTTTCCATCAGCTCGGTTGCGGGGCAACGACCGTACACCGACATCAATGCGCTCGGGTTGTGCGCGACCTTCGCGCCGGTGCGTTTCAGCGCCGCAATGTCTCCATCCGTCAATTCGATGCAGTGAGCCAACAGGGAGTGGTCGTCGAACAGGTCAAGCCTGTCGGCATTGGCGGTGATCGAGCCTTCGCGGTGCCCGTCCTGGACAAGGAGGGCGTTCTTTTCGCGCGCAAGATCCCGCGTTTTGTACGACAAGTTGTATACTGATTAATTGTCCAGTTCGCTTGCCGAAAACACCGGAAGCGAAACAGCGATCCGCTGGCAAGACTATGGTTTCGGCGTGACTGCTTCGTGTGTAGGTCCGGTACGCATGGGCCGATGTCGGCCGGTTCGGGCCAACCGCGAGTATTTCGCGCACGCCCATGTCGGCAATAGCAGTGAGATGCGCCAGCGCGGGCTCTGGTGCCCCGGTGTGCATGATGTCGGGGCCGCCACCGAACAGTAGGGCGGCCGTCGTCGTGCCGCATTTGATGCGCTCCAGTGAGGGTTCGCCCGGCGATATCGCCGACATGGCCGGAAAGGTCGCGGATCTTTCCGGATCGATCGACAAGCCCCCGACACTCGGCGCCCGCCGTGCCGAATCTCAACAGTTTCGTGGTGGATTTCCTTCAGAGCGAGAAGCCGCCGTCGATAACCATCGCGTGTCCGGTTACGAATGCGCTCTCCGGGGAGGCGAGATAGAGGGCGGCGGCTGCGATTTCCTCGGCGCTGCCAAGCCGGCCCATGGGCTGGCGGGCAACGAAGGCACACCTCGCCGCCTCCGCCTCGCCGGTCGCCGCGATGCGCGCTTCCAGCGAAGGCGTATCGACCGTGCCCGGGCAGATCGCATTGCAGCGTATGCCCTTGCCGACATAGTCGAGCGCGACCGATTTCGTCAGCGCGACGACGGCTGCCTTGGTGGCGGCGTAGGCGGCGCGGTTAGGCGCCGTCTTGATCGTCGAAACCACCGAGGCGACATTGATGATGTTGCCGCCGCCACGCTCGATCATTCCAGGTAGGACGGCGCGCGACATGTCGAAAATGGACGTGACGTTGATGTCGAAGGCGCGCTGCCATTCCTGGCGCGTCGTGTCGAGGACGGCCCCTGACGGCACGATGCCCGCGCAGTTGAAGAGGATATCGATCGGGCCCGCCTGCGCCACGACCCCGGCGATCGCGTCCGGATCGGTCACATCCAGCACCGCCGTCCGCAAGCCGTCCGATCCGGCGGGCAGTCTTTCAAGGCCGGACGGATCGCGATCGGTCGCGATCACCTTCGCCCCCGCCTTCGAAAAGGCGGCCACAGTGGCCCGGCCGATGCCGGCCGCGGCCCCGGTTATCAACGCGATCTTTCCGTGCAGCGAAAAAGGGGGCTGGGCCATGCGAATCTTGGTTTCCTTGTGTCAGACTCCGCCCGGGGGCGACCCGGGGCGAAGCGATTGCGAAATGGCGTTGGTGTGCTGCTGAAGCAGCGCCACGACCTCGTCGATGAGTTGCGGCGTCATGCGCTGGATGACCCCGCTCACGCTGATCGAGCCGGCGATCTCATGGAAGGGCCCGAAGATCGGCATGGCGAGGCAGTAGGCGCCGATCTCGTTTTCCTGGTTGTCGACCGCGAAGCGCTTCTCGCGCACCGTTGCGAGTTCCGCCTCGAGCGTGTCGATGTCGCAGATCGTATGCTCGGTCATCCGGCTCAAGCCGGCTGTCGCGTAGAGCCATTGCCGCTGTTCCGCCGGCAGATAGGCCAGGATTGCCTTGCCGCAGGCGCTGGAATGATAGTTGGAACGTGAGCCGGCATAGGCCGTGGCCCGCACCGCATGGTGGCTCTGCAACGCCTCGATGATGATCGCCTCGTGCAGATAAGGGACCGCGAGGTTCACGGTCTCGCCCGTCTTCTGGCACAGTTCCCTGATCGAGGGGCGGCTGACCTCCAGGAGCGGCAGCGTCTTGGCGACATGGCGCCCGAGCTCGAGACAGCGAAGTCCTAGCCGATAACCCTTCGGCTGCGTGGTCCGTTCGAGGAAGCCGAGGACGACGAGGCTTTCGGCCAGGTTGAAGATCGTGGTCTTGTTGAGGCCGACGGAATCGCTGAGCGCGCCGAGGCTGATCGGTTCCGCGCGCGCCATGACAGCGGACAGGATGGCATCCGCCCGGGCAAGCGACTGTATGCGCGGTTCCGGCGATTCCGGTCTTGAAAAATCGGCCATCGAAAGTTCCTCGGAAAATGAAGGGGGTCGTTCAACATTGTAGAACATATCGCCTCCCTTTCCAAAAAGAAACCGCGTTGCGTTATGGATTGTATAATTGTGTTGCCTAGTCAAGGTACAATGTATAATAACGAAGCCAACAGCGAGAGAGGAGAGCGGCTGCATGGTGGTCGAGAAAAGGCGTTGGGCAAGTTTGGACCGCCAGGAGGTCAGCCTGTTTGAGCTGAGGAATTCCCGCGGCGCGTCGCTGGTCCTGACCGATTTGGGGGCGGCCGCCGTCCAGATGAACATGCCTTCGCCCGCGGGCGAGATCGCCGACGTGATCCTCGGCTTCGACAGCGCGGCGGAGTATCGGGAGACGCTCACCTATTTCGGCGCGACGGTCGGCCGCTTCGGCAATCGCATACGCCATGGCCGCTTCGTGCTCGATGGCATCGGCTACCAGGTGTCGACGAACGAGGGCGCCAATCACCTCCATGGCGGCAGCAGGGGATTCGACAAGCGGGTCTGGAGCGCCGATTTCGACCGGGCCGCAAACAGCGTCTCGTTTGGCCTCGTCTCGCCTGACGGCGACGAGGGCTTTCCCGGCACGCTCAGGCTGATATCGGCCTATACGCTGACCGACGACAATTGCGTGCGCATCGAAATGCGCGCCACGGCCGACCGACCGACGCTCTGCAACGTCGTCCACCACAGCTATCTCAACCTGGCGGGGCAGGGCTCGGGAACGGTGCTCGACCAGGAGCTGCAAATCCTGGCCGATTTCTACACGCCGGTCGATGACGAGCTTGTCATAACGGGGGAAGTGCTCAAGGTTGCCGGCACGCCGTTCGATTTCCGCGAGCCGCGCGCGATCGGCGCCTGCATTGGCAAGATTGCCAATGCAGGCGCCGGCCGCCTGGCGGGCGGCATCGGCGGCTACGATCACAATTGGTGCCTACGCGGGGAGCCGGGGCGCCTGCGGCCGGTGCTGCGGGCGCGGGACGTCGCTTCCGGGCGTGGCTTCGAATTACACACGACCGAGCCGGGCGTGCATTTCTACACCGGCGGCTATTTGAGCGAGGCCGTCGTCGGGAAGGGTGGCCGGGCCTACTGCCAGTTCGCCGGCTTCACGCTCGAAACGCAGAAGTTCCCGGACGCGCCGAACCTCAGCCACGTGCCGCAGGCGAGGCTCGATCCGGGTGACACCGGCGCTGGCACCCTTCGCTTCAGCAACGGCACCCACACGCTCGACGCGGCATCGAGCATCACCGGAAATGCCACCTTCAGCGGCGGCACCACAACGGCTAACGGCACGGTGAGCGCCCAATTCCTGTCGGTCATCTCCGGAAGCGTAACTTTCAATGGCACGGCAACGACTGCCACGTTCAGCCAGACCGGCGGCTTCCTTGACGGCAGCGGTACTTTGACCGCCACCGGCACTTCGTCGTTCTCTGGCGGGACGCAGAGTGGGACAGGCACGACGCTTGCGAATGGCGGTGCGGAGTTCACCGACCTCGGTATTGCATTGGACGGCGGCCGCACGCTGCGGCTCGGCGGCACCAGTACGGCGACGGGAAGCTACGTCCAGCTCGGTCTGAATGGCTACAATCCGCAAACCGGGATAAGCGACACAGGCTCTGGAACTCTGACGGTCGCCGGCGGGGCGACGTTCGACGACCAGACGACCGACAGCGGCCTGTACCTTTACACCAACAACTTCGGCATCGACGACGATGGCAGCACGGCCGCTGTGAACAACCAAGGCACATTCATCAAGAGCGGCTCGGCCGCGACCTCGACGATCACGGCGGCGTTCAACAACAGCGGCACGGTCGACATCGAGAGCGGCACGCTCAGCCTGTCGGGTCCATTCCAGAATACAGGAACACTACGGGCGGACGGTGGCAACATCGTCATCACAGGTGCTGTCAACGACTCTGGTACCGCGACTATCCTGGGTGGGTCGCAGCTCGAATACGGCGCGGCATCGAACGAAGACGTGACGTTCGTCGCCGGCTCCACCGGGACCCTTCGGCTGGATGACTCACAGGATTACACAGGAACGGTCAGCGGTCTTGCTCCAGGAAACTTCCTCGACCTTTCCGACATAACGTTTGGAGACACCACTAGCCTCGGATATGTGGCGAATGCGAACAACACGGGCGGTACCCTTGCCGTCAGCGACGGGAGCCATATCGCCCAGATTGCGCTACTGGGCCAGTATATGGCTGCAAGCTTTACGGAAGCGAGCGATGGGCATGGAGGTACTCTGATCAGCGATCCGACAATCCAAGTCGCCGCATTGCTCACTCAGCCACAGCACGCGTGAATCGGCCTAGCTCGGATGCAACTCCCATGGAAATGGTAAGGCAGGCCGAAGACACAGGCTCCCGTGATCCTGGGCTCGCCGCATTAGTGATGCTGCTGCGCTTTCACGGCGTGCCGGCTGATCCGGAGCAGATTCGCCACCGCTTCGCGACGTCATCGATCGGCATCACGGAGATGCTCCGTTGTGCCAGGGAACTGGGCCTTAAGGTGCGAGCGCGGCGGACGAACTGGGATCGCCTTGCGCGCACGCCGTTGCCCGCCATTGTCTCGCTGAGCGAGGGCGGTTTCTTGCTGGTCGGAAAGGTCAGCGACGACAAAGCGATCGTCCAGCTTCCACTGTCTCCGGTCCCCAAGCTGATGACCCGCATCGAACTCGAGGGAGTCTGGGACGGGCAATTGGTACTGATGACGCGACGTGCCGGTCTGACCGATTTGGCCCGGCGGTTCGACGTCACCTGGTTCATCGGCGCCATCTACAAGTATCGCCACCTGCTCGGCGAAGTGTTGGTCGCCTCCTTCTTCCTGCAGGCTTTCGCGCTGGTGTCGCCCCTCTTCTTTCAGGTCGTGATCGACAAGGTGCTCGTGCATCAGAGCTTGAGCACTCTGGATGTGCTGGTCATCGGCCTGGTCGCAATCGCGATCTTTGAGACAGTCCTCGGTATCCTACGCACCTATCTCTTCGCGCACACGACCAACCGCATCGATGTGGAACTTGGGGCCCGGCTGTTCCGGCATTTGATGGCCTTGCCGATTGCATACTTCCAAGCGCGCAGGGTCGGTGACTCGGTTGCTCGCGTGCGTGAGCTCGAAAATATTCGAAATTTTCTCACCAGCTCGGCCCTGACGCTCGTGATCGACCTGTTCTTCACACTGGTCTTCATAGCGGTGATGTTCATCTACTCGCTGGAACTGACTGGCATCGTCCTAGGTTCGTTTCCGTTCTACATCGTGATTTCCGCAGGAGCGACGCCGCTGTTTCGGCGGCGGCTCGACGAAAAGTTCGCGCGGGGAGCCGAGAACCAGGCCTTCCTCGTCGAAAGCGTGACCGGTGTCGAGACCCTCAAGGCCCTAGCCATCGAGCCGCAGATGCAGAGGCGTTGGGAGGAACAGCTCGCCGGATATGTGGCGGCGAGCTTCCGGGTCCTGAGCCTCGGCAACACTGCAAGCCAGACCGTTCAGATGGTCAATAAGCTGGTGACAGCCGCCGTGCTTTATTTCGGGGCGCAAATGGTCATCTCCGGCCAGCTGACCGTCGGCGAGCTTGTCGCGTTCAATATGCTGGCCGGACGAGTGAGTGCGCCGGTACTGCGGTTGGCACAGATCTGGCAGGACTTCCACCAGGCGCGGCTTTCAGTGGCCCGCCTGGGCGACATCCTCAATACCCCCCCCGAGCCGACGTTCAATCCCGGGCGGGCGGCGCTGCCGGCCATGCGCGGCGAAGTGACGTTCGAGCATGTCAGCTTCCGGTATCGCCTCGATGGGCCGGAGGTTTTGCAGGGTATTCATTTTTCGGTGCCGCCCGGCCAGATCGTCGGCATCGTCGGCCCCTCCGGCTCCGGCAAGAGCACCCTCACCAAACTTATCCAGCGCCTCTATGTGCCGGAGAGCGGCAGGGTGCTGGTTGATGGCGTCGACCTGACGATGGTGGATACGACTTGGCTCAGGCGCCAGATCGGCGTGGTGCTCCAGGAAAACGTGCTGTTCAACCGCACGATCCGCGACAACATCGCGCTCGCCGATCCGGCCATGGGAATGGATCGGGTCTTGGCGGCTGCCGCCATGGCGGGAGCGCACGAGTTCATCCTGGAGTTGCCGGAGGGATATGACACCATCCTCGGTGAACGCGGCACCAATCTATCCGGCGGCCAGCGCCAGCGTATCGCGATCGCGCGCGCCTTGGTCACGAATCCGCGCATTCTGATCTTCGACGAGGCGACCAGCGCGCTCGATTACGACAGCGAGCGCACCATCCAAGAGAACATGAACGAGATCGCCAAGGGTCGCACGGTATTCATCATCGCGCACAGGCTGTCCACGGTGCGCCGGGCACACCGCATTCTCTCCATCGAGCGCGGACGATTGGTCGAGGACGGAACGCACGACGATCTGATCAACAGCGGCGGCTGCTATGCGTCGCTGCATCGGCTACAGGCGGGAATCCATGAAGTCCGGTAGCAACGTCGTTCCGTTGCCGGCTGGGCCGGCTCAGCGAAGCCGATACGAATTGGCGTTTCTGCCGGCGGCGCTGGAGATCGTCGAAACCCCGCCCTCTCCCTTGGGCCGTGCCATTGCGATCGTGATTGGACTCGTCTTCTGCGCAGCACTGGCCTGGGCTTCGCTAACCAAGGTCGATATCATTGCGTCCGCTCCTGGTAAAATCGTCGCAGGCGGACGGACCAAGGTCATCCAGCCTTTCGAAACCGGAGTCGTGCGGGCCATCGATGTTCAGGATGGCCAAGCGGTCAAGAAAGGCGACGTGCTGATCGAACTCGATCCGACGATCAATGCGGCGGATCGAGATCATTTGCTCAGTGATCTGAATGCGCTCCAACTCGAGATTGCGCGGCTGCGCGCTGCCCTCAGCACGAGCGCCGACCCGCTCGGTGACTTCAATCCCCCAGCCGGGGCGTCGCCCGATCTCGTGTCGATGCAACGCCAGTTCCTGGTCAAGCAGGTGGAAGAGCATCAGGCAAAGCTTGCATCCCTTGATCGTCAGCAGGAGCAGAAGCGAGCCGAACGCGAGACCATTGCTGCATCAATCAAAAAACTGAACGCGACCATTCCGGTAGTCCAGCAGCGCGCGGAGATCTATAAGGCGCTCGTCGACCGGGGGCTCGGTTCGAGACTGACATATTTGGAAACGCTGCAGCAGGTGATCGAGCAGCAGCAGGACCTCTCTATCAACGGGAGCCGATATAATGAAGCCGACCCCGCACTCGCCGCGATTACCGAGAGCCGTCGAGAGGCTGATGCCGACTATCGCCGCACGCTTCTCGAAGAACTCGCTGAGGCGGAGCGAAAGGCGGCAGGCATCCGCAACGATCTCATCAAGGCGGAGGAGCGAACCAAGCTACAGATTCTGACCGCTCCGATAGACGGTTACGTGCAGCAACTCGCCGTCCACACCATCGGGGGAGTCGTCACGCCAGCACAGCCGCTGCTTGTCCTGGTGCCCGCCGACAGCCACCTCGAAATCGAAGCTGAGGTGTCGAACGCAGACGTCGGTTTCATCAGACCGGGCCAGGTGGCTGCAATCAAGGTAGAGACCTTCAATTTCACTCGGTACGGCCTCCTGGAGGGAAAGGTGCTCACAGTTTCACATGATTCAATGCAGCGAGAAAAACCATCCTCTGAGGAGATGATCGGCAGCGTGCCGAAGGGCCCGGATTTAGTCTATACGGCGCGGATTTCCCTCGACCGGACACAGATGAGAATCGACGAGAACCTCGTCGAACTGACACCCGGCATGGCGGTGGTCGTCGAGGTAAAGACGGGGTCTCGCACTCTGATGAACTATCTCCTCTCGCCGCTCCTACGCTATGAACACGACAGCCTGCGTGAACGGTGAAGGCCATTGGCGACGGCTTTGTCAGTCGTGATTGAACCCGTCTTTCGTCTTTCGTGACGAGCCTATGTGGGATCGTCTAAGCCCTGGCGTTACAAGCGCGCCCCTTTTTCGAAGATGTTCAATTTGCCGCAGGGTCATTTCGGGATCGAGTGTTCCTGCCGCGACAATGGTTGCGAATCCGTTCGTGCGCGGAAGGTGATCCTTGGCCTCATGGGATTGAGGAGAAATACCGGTCCTCTGACTTTGGAAAACTGTACTGCTACCGCCAGTCGGGTTTACCGGGGCGCCCCTGTGAAGCTTGGAAGAACATCAGAACATCAAGGGAGGCACCACAACGCAAGCTCCCCGTTCGCTGTGGGCGCCTGGCTTCTCCAGTTGACCGTGTCGGTGCCTTCCGGGTTGCCGTCGCTGCCCGAGCTTCCGGCCTGAAGGCATTCTCAGCGTCGCTGCTGGTGTTCAGATCCCCTTCGTTCCAACGAATCCCGTGGGCTGGTCATATATCTCACCCGTGTTGGGGTAGGCTGAGCAGCATGTGTTGGTTGTTCCCGTCTGCGACGGATCCACTGACCAACGAATGGCCATAGCCGTCACTGCTCAACGGGAAACCGGAAGCCATATAGTTCACAAGCAGTGCGAGGTTTGGGCCATAGGGCGCGTCCGCGCTGGCCAGCGTGTCCCGGATATCATCGCTGTATCCCGCAAGGCCCAGAGCCGAATGCGCCCACAAGGTGTCCTGCAAAAGATCAAGCGCGCTGGATGGGACGAGATCCGGGTCGAGCTTTGGAGTTTGGTCGGGCGGATCGACCACCAGCGTCCCCCCGCTGGCGTCTTTCGACAGCGTCCAGGTGGAATGGGTGTAATCCCCGAGGAGATCGAGGCTGACATTTTGCGTCCCATTGCTCACTGTCAACACGCCGCCCGTCGCGTTCCCTGTGTAAGTGACGATCATGCTCTTTGGCTTCAAATAGGCAAGATCGGCAAGATCTATGGCGTTCTTGGGCGTCAACCCGGATATCTTTCCCGCAAAAGGCGCCGTCAGGCTATGATCGAGCTTGAGAGTTCCTGTTGAGCCGCTTGCGAAGGTGACATTCTCGGAATCCGCTGCGACAAGTTCCAGGCTGCCGTTCTTCATCAGCGTGAACGAACCTGTGCCGCTGACTGCCTTTCCGATCACAGCGGTTGCGCCGCCTTGAACCGTCACGGTTCCCGATCCGCCTAGCGTGCCGTTGAAGCTTACGGCGAAGCTGGATTGCCCGGTTGGACTGGCCAGCGTGATGGCGCCGTTGTTGGTGATGGCCTCCGCCAGGGCCGCGGTGCCCGTATAGGACTGCGATATCTGCAGTGCGCCGCCGCTTGCGATCGAGATTGACCCGGCAGCCAGGATGCCCCCCGCAAGCGCGAAAGTGCCTGCCGAGATCGTCAGCGCACTATTGGAGCCGCCTTGCCCCGCAAGCGTCAGAGCGCCGTTCTTGCTGTCCGACACGATCGCGCCAGCATCGTTAACGAGCAGCCCGTAAGCGGAACTCACGCCGGAAATCGTGACCGCGTAAGTCCCGGTTCGGTCGATGTCGGCTGCAACAGCAGCCGCCGGAACGCCGTTCCCCCAGTTCGAAGCGGTGGTCCAGCTTCCGCCCGCGGCGTTGGTCCAGTGATCCAGCGTGTCGACGCTGAAATTCGCTGTGGTGTCCCCCGCCCCTGGATTGCCGTTGTCTTCTTGCCAGCTGTTCGCGACCACGCCTACCGAGGCATTGTTGATCAGGGTGTTCGCGGCGGCGGTGAACGTCGCCGTGTAGGTCGTCGCATTGACTTTCTGCAGGTTGCCCAATGAGCCGCCGATTGCGGTGGTATCCGCCAGCGTGAAGGAGACGGGCGCTTCGCTGAAGGAAAAAGTGACCGTTCCCGCTCGCTTGGACAGGGTCAGGTTGCTGCCGTCGATCGATACCGCCACCGTCGGGCTCACCGTGTCGACTACGAATGGAGCCGTCACTCCCGTCGCCCCGACACTGCCGTACCTATCATGCCAGGCGTTGTCGACCGTGACGCCAGCATTGCTGATGTCGGTGCTCTCCGCGCCCGTGAACAGCGCCGTGTAGGTCGTCGCATCGACCCGCTGCAGGTCGCTCAGCGTGCCGCCGACCGCGCTGACATGCTCCAGGCTGAAGTCGGACGGCGCGACGCTGAAGCTGAACGTGATCGTCGCGGTGCTTTGCGCGAGATTGACGTCGTTGCTGGTCGTGACTGCAACTGTGGGCGCCCAATTGATATCCGTTCCGCCGTTTCCGTCGCTTCTGAAGGTCACGGCGTCGACGCTGAGATCGTAGCGGCCGGAAACGCTGAAGGTCAGCTGCTGGTTGTTGCTCTCTGTCACGGTCAGCGTCGAACCGTCATAGGACACGGCGCCGACTGCCACTCCGGCGAGGTCGAGCGTTGGAGTGGTGCCGGAGACGGTGATCGCGCCCGTGAACTCGGCCGGCGCGTCGAGCCTGAGCGTTCCGCCGCCGCTAGAGAAAACGATCGGCGAGGAACTCGCGCCGCCGATCTCCAGCGAGCCGCCGACGATGTCAACTTCGCCACCTGTCAATGCGCCCCCGACCGTCAGCGAACCGGAAACATGGGATGACGAGTTCCCGGTGTTCAATGCGCCGCCGACCGTCATCGAGCCGGAAACATTGACTACTATCCCGACCGACACGGAGCCGTCGACGGTCATCGAGCCGCCGGAATCAACGATTGCTGCGGCTCCACTCAGTGAGCCATCGACCGTCAGCGAGCCGGAATTATAAACATGTGTAAGGAAGCCATCCATCAAGCCGCCGACCGTCAGCGATCCATAAACGTTGGTGATTACGTCGTTCACAGAGCCAGCCACCGTCATCGAGCCGGAATTGACATAAACGTACCAGTCGTTGATCGAGCCGGATACGGCAAGGCTGCCCCCGTTGATGTCCACCTCACCATGGCCGCCCACGTCTCCTGCGATGCTGCTCGATCCGCCGGAATTGACGACGTGGTCTAACGCGGTGTCGTCTTCAAAGGAGATTCCGGAAGGGGCGTCGACGGTGCCGCCATCTAAGTAGAGATAGGAGCCGTTCGTCATGGTCAGAGCGGTTCCGAGTGTCAGCGTCCCGCCGTCGGTGAGATAAGAGCTGTCCAAGGCCAGCGAATTGGCTTCGGCCGCCCCGGTGATCGTCGCCGCGCCCGAAGGCACGCTGTCAAGCGAGGTGTCGTCCGCCGAAGTCGGCACCGTTCCGGTCACCCAGTTCGCCGCGGTCGACCAATCCCCTGTCGCACCGAAAATCCACGATACGTTTGCCATGACCCGCTCCTGCTCGCTTTCGTCCTCTGTGAGCCAGCACTCGAAAAGTCGGAATGAAGTTTAGTCGTCTTCAAAACCCCGCTCTCGCTTTGGGTGTACCAAGACTGATCCCCGCATTGCCCCAATGACAGTCAGCGGACGTTGATGGCGGTTGCAAACAGCGTTCGCGGCCGGATGCGGAGACCCGGCCGGCGATACCTAAAAATCGCGACGACGTTGTTGCGCACCATTGCCTCTCCTTCGTCGCCCCATATCCCAACGGAGTTTGATCAACAGCTGCGTCGACCAGACCGGCTTCGATTGCCGCAACGTCGAGCGCTGGAAACATCACGCCACCCGGTAGGCCCCTAGGTGCGTCGGCTACTTAAGCATACACTAATAAGCAACGCCCCGCACTCCTCCATTCGCTGAAAATCGCATTTTAACAGTTTGAATTTTGTCATGCTGTGTCGTCTTCACATGTCTTGGTTTGCATACGGCGAAAGACTCTCTGCCCAGACCGCTCATTGACCTGAAAAAGCGTACCGAGACACCAGACGACTTCCACACTCGACTCAGCGAGCAGCAAGCGGCGCAGGACGAAGATCCGGCAAACATCATGCAAAGCGCAGGCGAGCAACGACAATACAAGCGAAATCAGCTATTGGCTTCTGGGACCAATGCTGGGTCGCTGCACTGCGACCTTTGGCGAGGTCATGGGATGGACCTCGCCAGCCATGACCATATCGCGGTCTATCCTGTCGGTGAATGGTGGAAATCGCATCGCGGGCAGAATAAAATGAATGCTACGGCGCGCTACGCTGGCGATTTCTGTGATGGCAGAAGGGCTAAACGTCGACCTGTATACGGAGATCGTGGCCGAGGTCGAATCCTTGACGGTTGAAGCCGCTACCGTTGAAGTTGGCATCGGCAAATGAGGGCGCCCATCAGACTCATTTCGATAGGCAGCCCGTCGCCCGCAGGCGGGACAAGCGTCCTGCGTAGACCTTCGGGAACTGCGAAACGCCTTTCAGCAAAGGGCTTGGCTAAAGATGCGGGTGCCTGCGGCACGGCCTCCAATGCCGACTAAGGAAGCCAAGCGAGTCCTCCGTCCGAAAACTGGACAGGAAGCATTCGACCACCGGCGGGAACGTTCTCGTTCCTGAAGGATTCCCGCACGAGTGGATCTGTTTGAGGAGCACGAATTTTGCCGATGCCCAGTGTCATTCTGGCGGTGTCCGTCTACTCCACCTTCTTGTCGATGAAGCCGAGCGTTGTCGCGTTCTTGAGCAACGTACGCACCGGCCGCGGTCGAGCCTCGACGAAGGCCTGGCCGGACTTGACGACCGTTCTTCCCGGCCTCGCGTCGGAGTGACAAACAGAAAGTGCGCTAGTCTTGGACCATTACTGGTGCTTAAGCGACCGGAAGCGACGACAAGTCGGCGTGGTGTGAGAACGATTCAGCACTCGTTGTTGAGGACGAATTCTTAAGCAGACCGCGCTCCGATCGATTTCTCGAAACAAAGCGTTGGACTGACCCACCATCGCTGACCGTGCATTGCCTACTACGAAGTCGGATCCCCCCTGACAATCCGGGCCAAAGCAAGCGAGCGAATTTCGTCCGCGTAGAGCACCCCTCCAGGCGCGCCGGGGTGGTCGCGCGATGTCAGAACCAAATCCGCATAGCCGCACCGTGCGTACCAGGCCTGCTTGCGTTCCCAGTCTTCGCGGTACTTGCGTCGGTCCAGCATGCCTAGGTGCTCCCAGTACCAGGTGTGTCCCGCGTGTTGGATTGTGAAATCCGGCAAACAGTAATCCGTGTTGCTCCCGGGCGCGTACAGCCGCTGCTCATAGAGCGGTTCCAATCCCAAGCCCTTCAAGACCTCGTAGACGATCACCTCGCTCTTCGAGCGCATCGGCGTACCGTCCTCGGCTCGATGGATCAGTCCTTCCGGCCGGTAGCGTTCGGGTAATCGCAGGTCGCCCGCCGTGTCGCCGATCAAGAGGTCGAACATAAACGTGCTGCGCCTGGCTGTTTCCGAATACGCGGGATTGCGCAGCTGGTCGAGAATGGCAGTGTCCTTCTCAACGAGCACGATCACCCGCTGCCGGAATCGAGTGAGCGCCGTGTACAGCAACTCGCGGGATAGGGTCTGGGCCCTGCGAGGAAGTATGATGACGGTCGCGCCGAAGTCGCTGCCTTGGGCCTTGTGGACAGTGAGCGCGTACGCGAGTTCAAGGCATTCCTCCACCTCGGGCTTCAAGTAGCGGTACTCGGCCTTGGGCTGCGTCGAGAACACCACGTAGGCCTTGTCGGTCCCGTCCTTCTCCTTCTTCTTCCATGTCTGGGTAACGATCCCGATCTCGCCATTGGCAACGAAGCCCAGGCCGTCCGTGCCTTTTGGCAGCCATTTCGGCCGGTTGACTACTTGCATCACCTTGTCATGGATAACGATGCCGTGCTCGCCCATTGGACGGGGCCACACCGTCCGCGCGTCAGTCGCGTTAGCGATCTCGCGGCTGCGGTAACGGTCTTGGACGACCCGGTTTATTTCGGCCGCGCCGAAGGCATGGATGCGTGTCGGCGTGAGAATCTGCCATGCCTCGGCCCCGTCCCACTTCTTGGCCGCGATTCCGAGAGAGCGGTCGAATGCCGCCCCGTCGCCGGGAGCGATGCCGAGCATGCTAAGGGCATCGTCGATCTTCGCTATTAGATCTTCGTGGTCGTTCCATGTGACGAGCGTCAGGTCGCCCAGCGTGCCACCGCCGTCTCGAGAGACTTTCTGCTCCGGCTGATCGCAGCCGTTCCCTACAAGATCCACACCGTGCTCACCGACAATGGCATCCAGTTCACCACGCCGGGCGCCGGAGGCTCGGCCGTGCCCCTCATCAAGGAGGCAATCGCCAACGGCGAGCGTTTCTGGGCTCATGCCTTCGAATATGCCTGCGCCACGAACGATATTGATATTGAGCATCGCACGACCAAGGCCAGGCACCCATGGACCAACGGCCAGGTCGAGCGAATGAACCGGACGATCAAGGATGCCACCGTCAAGCGCTTGTACTACGAGAGCCACGACCAACTCCGGCAGCACCTTGCTGACTTCGTCACGGCTTACAACTTTGCGCGCAGGCTCAAGACCCTCAAGGGCCTCACGCCCTACGAATTCATTTGTAAAGCGTGGACCACTCAGCCCGAACGCTTCACACTCAATCCGCTCCACCAGATGCCGGGACTAAACATCTAAGGATAGAGGCCAGATAGAAGCGGACTGTATGCGGGGGGCCCAAATGGCTAAGAAAGGCGCGTCTTCGCACCCTAAAGATTCGTCTGATGCGTGAAGGCCGAACTTTAGGTGGCTTACGACAGCGAGGTGAAAAATCTTGGCAGTTCGAGGTCCTAGCCCGATGAGCCGCGCGCGCCCTGTCTGGCATGCTGCTGAGCGCGGTCATGCAGCCTGCGCGGAGTCATGCCAAGGCAAAAGCCTGAGATGAAAATCCCGACGAGGGCATAAGGCGGCAAGCTTGGCACCCGCAATATCAGGACAGCACGTCGTCGGGATTTGCCCTTGATGGAAGAGGGCCATTGCCATTACGGAAGCGCGACCGATCATGCTTGCCTGCCGCAACGTCTGGATCGCCTATGGCGGCCGGCCAGCTGCTAGTTCGATTCCAGGGGTTACAAGATCGACCGTGATTAGGCGGCGGATTCGTGATCCTGGAAGAACTGCAGGAACAGTTCTCGTTCAGTGGTGATGTCGAGCTTGTCGTAGATGCGGCGGCGATGGTTCTTGACCGTGCCGACCGTGATGCCGAGCCGCTCGGCGATGGTGGCGGTCGGGTGGCCGGCCAGGACGAGCTGCACGAGTTCCCTCTCCCTGAGCGAGAGTTCCGGCCACAGGCTAACGGGGATTGTCGGTTTCTGTCGCGGTGAAGCGCCGGGACTTGTCGGCGCTGAGGTGCGGGAAAACTCGGCTCCGCGCGCCTTGATGTCGAGCGCGTGCAGTGCTTCGAACACCGGCAGCCGTTCGTCCAGCAAGGCGATCTCGCTTTCCTTGAACGAACTGGTCGAGCGATCGAGGAAGATGCCAAGGCACCAGTCGCCGCCATCGGCCAGCATGATGCCGACCTCGTCGCAGATTTCCGACTGTGCCAGGAAGCCGGCTATGTACTGGCCGCGCTTGGCCTCCTCATCCGCCAGTCGCTTGAGCGGCATGATGCCCAGCCGGCGCTCGCGCCGCCACGAGGCATAGAACGGGTCGAACACATAGTAGTTGTCGAGATAGCGCCGGACCATTTCATCCGAGAAGCGCCGGTGCTTCACGAATTCCGGTTTCTGCGTCGTCGAGTAGCGCGTCACCGTGACGAGGTCGTGCTCGATATCCGCGCCGATCAGGTCGATCAGGCAATCGACATGCTTGTCAGTGCCGGTGGCGGCGATCGCTTTGGCGAGCGGCGCCCAGATGTTGCCCATGCGCATGCCTCTTTGTCGGCGACGAGTCTTCGCTCGTCATTGTGCCTTTAGGCATATGGCGCGATCTGGCCCGTTGAATCTAGCCTGTGGACACTCTCGGCAAGGGAAGGCGACCCGTGGACCAGATCACTACCAATCCCATCGTTATCGGCATCGACGCCGGCGGCACCATGACCGACACCATCCTTGTCGATCAGGACGGCCACTTCAAGATCGGCAAATCGGCGACCACGCCGAAGAACGAGGCCGAAGGCTTCCTCGCCTCGGCTGAGGATGCGGCGGATGCCTGGGGCATCTCGCTGCAGGACCTCTTCTCCGGCGTCAATGTGGTGCTCTACTCCGGCACCGGCATGCTCAACACGCTGTTGTCGCGCACCGGCCGCAAGCTTGGCCTGATCACCACCAAGGGCCTCGAGGATATGATCCTGATGGGCCGTGGCCTGCAGGCCTGGGCGGATTATTCCTATGCCGACCGGCTGCACGCGGTCACTCACCACCATCCCGATCCGCTGGTGCCGCGTCGCCGCACCCATGGCGTCACCGAGCGTATCGACCAGTTCGGCGACGTCATCCTGCCGCTCTACGAGCATGAGGTGCATGCCGCCGCGAAGAGGCTGATCGCCGACAAGGTCGAGGCGATCTGCATCATGACCGTCTTCTCGCACGTCAATCCGGCGCATGAGAAGCGCATCGCCGAAATCTGCCGTGAGGAGATCGCCGCTGCCGGCGCCGACATCCTTGTCTACACCAGCCATGAGGTGCGCCCGGTGATCCGCGAACAATCGCGGCTGAACTCGGTGCTGATCGAGGCCTACGCCACCTCGCGTGGCCGCAAGCAGCTCAAGGGCATCGAGGACGTCTCGAAGAAATACGGCTTCAAGTATGGTGTGCAGACCCTGCTCTCCTTCGGCGGCCTGACCTCGATCAATCATCCACGCCTGCACGAGACGATGATCTCCGGGCCGATCGGCGGCATCCTAGGCGCGGCCTATGTCGGCAAGCTGATCGGCAACGACTCGCTGATTTGTTCGGACATGGGTGGCACCTCCTTCGACATGGGCGTCATCACGCGCGGCCAGACGCGGATCGAGAACGAGCCGCTGATGGACCGTTTCAAGCTCAACGTGCCGACGCTGCACCTCGACACGATCGGCGCCGGCGCCGGCATGATCCTCAAGGTCGATCCGCTCACGAAAAAGGTCTCGCTCGGGCCGGAAAGCGCCGGTTCCGACCCTGGCCCGATCTGCTTCGCCAAGGGCGGCACCGAACCCACCATCGCCGATTGCGACGCCATCCTCGGCCGTCTCAACCCGCATTATTTCCTGGGCGGCAAGGTCGTGCTGCAGGTCGAGAAGGCGCGCAAGGCCTTCGAGGAGAAATGCGCCCGCGTGCTTGGCGTCGGCATCGAGGAAGCAGCCGAAGGCATGATCGACATGCTGGAAGCCGACGCCAACAACGCGCTCCGCCGCGTCATCTCGGGCCAGGGCATCCATCCGTCGGAGTTCACGCTGCTCTCCTATGGCGGCTCGGGTCCGCTGCACCTGGCCGGCTGCTCGCGCGGCATCGGCTTCAAGGACATCATCACCTTCCAGTTCGCCGCCGCCTTCTCCGCCTTCGGCTGCACCACGGCGGATTTCATGCGCCGGCATTCGGTGTCGACGCAGATCGACATCGGCACACGCGCGAGCGATGATCAGCTGGCGGCCTTCGGAACGAAAGTCACCGGCATCTGGGACGATCTCACCAAGGCGGCGGTCGACGAGATGATCGCCGATGGCCATAGCAGGGACAAGGTCAAGACCGTGCCGTTCCTTATGATGCGCTATACCGGCCAGCTTGAGGACGTCGAGGTGATGGCGCCGCTGTCGGCCATCAACTCGGCCGACGACATGCGCAAGGTGATCGACGAATTCGAGGCGGTCTACGCAAAGGTCAACCATCGCGTGTCGCGCTACGGCGAGGCCGGCTTCTCGATCACCGAGCTCGGACTGATCGCCACTGCCGACAAGGTCAAGCCGGTGCTGCTCAAGCGTCCCCTCGGCAAGTCCGACCCGGCGTCGGCCCATAAGGGTGTGCGCGAGGCCTATATCGGCGGCCGCTGGCACAAGGCCAATCTCTACGAGATGGACCTGCTCCAGCCCGGCCACGAGGTGATCGGCCCGGCCATCATCGAACACCCCGCCACGACGCTCGTCGTCCATCCGCAAGACCGTGTCCATGTCGATGAGTGGACGCTGCTGCACTACACCCACGCTTGAGAAGGGGCGAACGCCATGCTGGACAAACCCGCTTCCGCCCTGCGCATCCGCGAGCGGCTGATCGAATCCGAACGGCTCATGGAAGAGACCGGCTGCTATGACGGCATCACGGAACTTTCGCTGCGCAACCAGGATCCGCTGAAATTCGAGACGCTGCACACCAAGCTGCGCGCCTACTGCGTGTCGGCACGCGAAATGGCGCGCCGCATCTCGGCCTCGCCCGGCGTGCGCGAGGTCGGCGAGATGGTGGTCGCCATCTACACGCCGGAAGGCGATGCGATCGCGCTCTCCAACGGCATCATGGTGCATGTGCACACGATGAGCCGGTTCATCAAATGGATGATCAAAAACGGCTATGAGGAAAACCCCGGCATTGTCGACGGCGACATCTTCGCCAACAACGACGCCTTCATCGGCACCGTGCAGGTGCCCGACGTGATGGACGTGGTGCCGATCTTCCATTCCGGCAAGCTGGTCGGCTGGGCCGGTGCCGTCTGCCACGAACTCGAAGCCGGCGGCATCACGCCCGGCGGCGACGTGGCGCTGGCACAGGAGCGTTTCACCGAGGGCCTGTTCGTCTGCGCCGAGAAGGTCGGCCAGAACGATGAGTTGCGGCGCGATTATGTGATCCGCTGCGAGCGCAATCTGCGCATGCCCATCTATTGGGTGCTGGACGAGAAGGCCAAGGTCGCCTCCTGCATCGACATGCGCGAAAGCGTTAAGGCGCTGATCGACGAGATCGGCCTCGACTACTGGATGAAGATCTCGAAGGAGTTCATCGAGGAAGGCCGCCGCGCCCAACTTGCCCGCACACGCCAGTTGACGGTGCCCGGCATCTATCGCGGCCACACCTTCTATGGCCATGTCACCGCCGGCAAGCCGGGCTATCAGCCGCTCGGCGATCCGGACTGGCTCTACAATATGCCGATCGAGATGGAGATCACGACAGACGGCAAGATCATCATGGACTTCGAGGGCACGCAGCCCTGGGGTTACCACTCGATGAACTGCACGCCTGCCGGCATGGACGGCGGCATGTTCGTTACTCTGACCCAGCACATGAATTTCGAGGGTCTGGTCAATGACGGCGCCTGGATGGCCACCGAACTGAAGCTGCCGCATGGCACCTGGACCAATCCCGACAATGAGATGGTGGCGACCGCCACCTCGTGGGCTTTGCTGCTGCCGGCCTATGGCGTGTTCCAACGGCTGCTGTCGCGCTCTTTTATCGCCCGCGGTTTCGTCGAGGAAGCCTTCGTCGGCCAGGTCAACAGCCCGATGATTGAGATGGGCGGCACCAGCCAGTACGGCTCGCTGTTCGGCATGGCGCATTTCGAATGCGCGGCCGCCGGGTCCGGCGCGCTGGCCGTCAAGGATGGGCTCGACACCGCTTATGTCGGCTGGAACCCGGAATCCGACATGGGCAACATCGAGATCTGGGAACAGAACATGCCGATGGTCTATATCGGCCGTTCGATCGTTCCCAATTCGGGCGGCGCCGGCAAATATCGCGGCGGCTGCTCCTTCCTGTCGACATGGCTGGTCAGCAAGACCGACCACCTGAGGCTGGTCACTTCCGAGCATTCCTCGCGCGTCTTCGACAATGGCGGCATGTGCGGCGGCTATCCGGCGCCGACCTGCCAGAAGCATCGCGCCGTGCGCGACTCGAACATCTTCGAACTGGCTGAAAAAGGGGCGCCGCTGGCGCATCATACCGGCACCAACCCTCACCGGTCGGAACTCGAAGTTCGGTTGCAGGGCGAGCATGTGACGATGGAAGGCCCTTACATCACCGCGCCGCACAAGACAGGCGATGTCTTCACCCATTCCTACAATGGCGGCGGCGGCTATGGCGACGTGCTGGAGCGCGATCCGATCAAGACTGCATCGGATGTCGAGAACGGCTATCTCACCCGCGAGGCGGCCGAGGGTATCTTCGGCATCATGCTGGATGAGGATGCCGAGGGCTATCCTGTCGCTAACCTGGAGGCCACCAAGCGCCATCGCGCCGAGATGCGCGCGAAGCGGCTCGCCCAGGCAAGGCCGGTATCGGAGTGGATCGCGAAGGAGCGTGTCCGGGTCGAAAAGGCCGACTTCGCACCTGAGGTGAAGAAGATGTACGCCAGCGCGATCAAGCTGTCGCCGCGCTTCACCAAGGACTTTTCAACCTTCTGGAATGTCGACGCCAGGTCGGCCTTCGGCGTGGAGTAAGGGACCATGACCTCATACAGCAAGGAAGTCATCGCCGATCTGGTTGCGGGCACGCTGCCCTGGCCACAGACGCGCCGCGTCATGAGTGCCTACAAGGACGACGACCGTTTCTTCAAATATGTCGCGGTGCTGCAGGATCGCGTCGGCTGGAAGGACCCGATCCTGCTGCCGGTCTCCGACCATCTGTTCATCTGCCAGAGCGGCGACGAGCGGGTGACCCGGTGCGAGTGTGGCCACTCCTTCGGCGACTACCGCAAGAACTGGAAGCTGAAGGCGTCGATCATCGTGCGCAACACCGAGGAAACGCTGCGCGAGATCTATCCCAACAGCGATTTGCCGGATCCCGAATGGATGGAGATCCGCGAGTTCATCTGCCCGCAATGCGGCACGATGCACGAGGTGGAGGCTGCCGCACCTGGCTATCCCATCGTGCACGATTTCGAACCGGACCTCGAAGGATTCTACCGTGACTGGCTGGGCAAGCCGCTGGAGCCGATGAACAAGGAAAGCTGATGGCAAAAACGGGTCGCGTTGGAGGCAAGATAGCGCTCGTCACCGGGGCCGGTCTCGGCCTCGGGCGGGCATCCGCGCTGCTTTTGGCGGCGGAAGGCGCGACGCTGGCCGTCAGCGACATCGATGAGGCGCTTGCCGCCGATACGGCGAGGCAGATCGAGAAGGCGGGCGGCCACGCACTGGCCCTTCGCCACGATGTCTCGAAGCCGGAGGACTGGCCTTCCGTCATGGCCGCGATCGAGGAGCGGTTCGGGCGGCTCGACGTTCTGGTCAACAATGCCGGCATCGCGATTGCCAAAAACATCGAAGACACCACGATTGCCGAATGGCGGCGGACCATGGCCATCAACCTCGACGGTGTCTTCCTCGGCTGCCAGGAAGGCATCAAGCTGATGAAGCGTTCTGGCGGCGGTTCGATCGTCAATCTGTCCTCCATCGACGGCATCATCGGCGAGGCCGAACTTGCCGCCTATTGCGCCTCCAAGGGTGGCGTGCGCACGCTGACCAAGGCGGTCGCCGTCCACTGCGCCGAACAGCGCTACGGCATCCGCTGCAACTCCATCCACCCCGGCTACATCTGGACGCCGCAGACCGAAAACTATCTGCGCGATCTCGGCACGCTCGACCAGGAAAAGGCCAAAGCGCTGTCACGCCATCCGATCGGCTTCCTCGGCGAGCCCAACGACATCGCCTACATGGTCCTCTACCTCGCTTCGGATGAATCGAAATTCGTCACTGGCTCCGAGATGGTCGTCGATGGAGGGTATCTTGCCGTGTGAATTCCCGCCGGGCCTTGCCGCCCGCACCAAACCTTGTGGAGATCTCGCCTGATGACAAACCTTTCCGGTCGCAGCGCGATCGTCACCGGCGGGTTCTCCGGAATGGGTTTTGCGATTGCCACCGCCTTGGCAAGGGCCGGCGCCAACGTCGCCGTCGGCTCCTACATCGCCCCCGCAGGCGCTGACAAATCCGATGCCGCCTATTATCCCGGCGCCGGCGAGATCGAGCGCGTGCGTTCGGCCCTGTCGGTCCATGGCACCAGGGTTCACGCCGCCCATCTCGATGTGCGAGACAGCGAGATTACCAACCTTTTCGCCGCCGAGGCTGAAGCCGTGATCGGTCCCGCCGACATTCTGGTCAACGCCGCCGGCACAACGGCCGAGCAACCCGTCTGCGGTCATTCCGACGCGTTGTGGGACAAGATCGTCGACACCAACCTGACAGGCGCCTTCCGAGCCACCCGCGCTGTGCTGCCAGGCATGATCGGGCGCGGCTGGGGCCGCATCGTCAACATCGGCTCGACCGCCGCTACGGTCGGCTGGAAGGACAATCCGGCCTACTGCGCCTCCAAGGCCGGCCTGCTCGGCCTGACGCGTTGCGTGGCTCTGGAAGGCGCCGCGCACGGTGTTACCTGCGTCATGATCAGCCCGACCTGGGTAGAGACCGAACTGATGCGCCGCAATGTGGCGCAGGTGGTCGAGCGCGAGGGCAAGGGGCGCAGCGCCGAGGAGGTCATGGATGAATTCAGGAAGGGCAATCCTCAGGGGCGCATGATGCAGCCGGAGGAGATCGCAGCACTTGCCGTCTTCCTCTGCTCGGATATCGCCAAGGGCATCACCATGGAAAACATACAGATCACCGGCGGAGCATTGTGGTAGCATCTGCGCTGGATGGGTGCGGGCCTTCATGGGAGGAGGTCGGCAAAAGGTAAGGAATGAAAAAGTCCAACTGACAGGGGAACTGACATGACAAGAACACTTGCCTTGAAAGGCGCCGGCGTCGGGCTGGCGCTTCTGCTTGCTGTAACCGCTCAGGGAAGAGCCGCCGATCTCGGCGCCAAGGACGAGCCGATCAAGCTCGCCATGCTCGAATGGACCGGATCGCATGTGTCTACGCACATCGCCGGGCAGTTGCTTCAAAAGCTCGGCTACAAGGTCGAATACGTCACCGCCGGCAACTTCCCGCAATTCTCCGGCCTTGCCGACGGCACGCTGAGCGCCTCGGTCGAGATCTGGCTGAACAATGTCGGCGACATCTATCCGAAAGTGCTGGCCGAGAAGAAGATCGAGGACATCGGCAAGCTGGATCTGAAGACGCGGGAGGGCTGGATTTATCCAAAGTTCATGGAGAAGGTCTGCCCTGGCCTGCCGGATTGGAACGCACTGAACAAGCCGGAGTGCATCCAGGCGCTGTCGACACCCGAGACCGCGCCCAACGGCCGCTTCCTCGACTATCCGGCCGACTGGGGTTCGCGGGCCGCGACCATTCTGGCCGATAACAACATGCAGTACACCGCCGTGCCGGCCGGCTCGGAAGGCGCGCTGGTCGCCGAACTCGAGGCCTCGGAAGCCGCCAAGTCGCCGCTGGTGATGATGTTCTGGGGGCCGCACTACGCGCTGGCCGAAAACGATGTCGGCTGGATCACCATGCCGCCCTGTAAAGACAAGACCAACGAACATTGCATCACGCCACCCGATGTCGACAAGATCGTCTGGTCCGGCTTCGGCGCCAAATGGCCTGCCGCCTATGCCTTCCTCGAGGCATTCAAGATGGATGCCACCGAGCAGCAGAAGATGATGCTGGCGGTCGACAAGCAGGGCAAGGACCTCGACGCCGTCGTCAAGGATTGGCTCGACAAGAACGAAGCGGTGTGGAAACCCTGGGTCGACGCGGCCAAGGGGTGATCTCGGCCGATGCCTTGCCCGGGCACTGACGATAGCTGCCGCTCGGTTCCCGATGATCCGGGAACTGGACGCTTGCTTGGTGCGGGCGGCCGACGATGAGCGCGGCGGTCCGAGAGATAAAACTAGCCTGCCGCAACGTGTGGAAGGTCTATGGGCGGCGTCCCGCCTATTATTTCGATTCACGCGGCTACATCATCGAACCCGACGTCCTGGCCGAGCGGCTGCGTGCCGAAGCGCATCTGCCGGCCGTGGTCGACGCCACTTTCGAGGTCGCCACCGGCGAGATCTTCGTCATCATGGGGCTGTCCGGCTCAGGCAAGTCGACGCTGGTGCGTTGCCTGTCACGGCTGGTCGAGCCGAGCGCCGGCGAAATACTGCTCGACGGCCGCGACCTCTCCAAAGTCTCCGGTAAGGAACTGATCGAACTGCGCCGCCACGCCATGGGCATGGTGTTCCAGAATTTCGGCCTGCTGCCGCATCTCACCATTCTCGGCAATGTGGCGTTCCCGCTGAAGATCCAAGGCAAACCGGTGAAGGAGCGCGAAGCCCGCGCCCGTGAGATGATCGCGCTGGTCGGTCTCGAAGGCCGCGAGACTTCTTTTCCGCACCAGCTTTCCGGTGGCCAGCAGCAACGCGTCGGCATTGCCCGTTCGCTCGCCGTCGGGCCGGAATTGTGGTTCCTCGATGAGCCGTTCTCGGCGCTCGATCCGCTCATCCGGCGGCAGATGCAGGATGAGTTCCTGCGCCTTCAGCGCATGCTGCAGAAAACCATCGTCTTCATCACCCACGACATGGCCGAGGCCTTCCGGCTGGCCGACCGGTTGGCCATCATGCGCGCCGGCAAGATCGTTCAGATCGGCCGCCCTGCCGATATCGTGCTCAATCCCGCCGACGGCTATGTGGCGCAGTTCACCGAGGACATGCCGCTGCTGCGCGTCATCAAGGCGGGCGATCTGGCGGCGCCGGCGAACGGAGCCGCTATGCCGCACGAGAGCATCGCTGCCGACGCCAGCCTCGAGGACCTGATCCCACGTCTGGCGTCCGGTATCGGCGCCTTCACCGTGCCGGGCGAGGGCGCCAGTCCGCCACGACTGCTTGGCGCCGGTTCCGTGCTGGCCGTGTTGGAGCGGGAACAGAAAAGGCGCACACGGCCATGACCGCGCCAGCCGCATCGTTTCGATCCTCGCCCAGGGTCGCGATCGAGCCGGCGCTTCTACCCTGGTACGCATTCATCGTGCTGGCCGCATTATGTCTCGTGCTGAAGGCCGATTTCCCCTGGCTGGTGACATTTCCGAAGGAATGGACGCTGCAGTTCGCACCGGCCATCAATTTGGTCACCGATACGGTCGTGACAGTCGTCCAGCCCGCATTCCGCGCCCTCTCCGCCGTGCTCGATGCACCCATGCGCGGCGCGCGCCTGGTGCTGGTATGGCTGCCGTGGCCGGCGGTGATGCTGGCGGTCGCGGCGCTTGCGCTGAAATCGAGCGGCATTCGGCTGGCGGTCTTCGCCGTTCTGGCGCTCGCCTACATCCTGTTTGCCGGCTACTGGCCGCAAAGCATGAGCACGCTGTCGCTGGTGCTGCTGGCCGTACCGATCTCCATTGTGCTCGGCTTTTGGCTTGGCGTGCTGGGTCATGGCAGACCGGGGTTGCGGCCCGCACTGCTCGGCGCACTCGACCTGATGCAGACCGTGCCGGCCTTCGCCTATCTCATCCCGTTGCTTCTTTTATTCGGCTTCGGCCCTGTTGTCGGGCTGATCGCCAGCGCCATCTATGCGACGCCGCCGATGGTGCGCAACACCATGCTCGGGCTCGACCGCGTGCCATCCGATATCAGCGAGGCCGGGCTGATGAGCGGCTGCACGCGCCGCCAGCAATTCTGGCAGGTCGAAGTGCCGACCGCGCTGCCGCAAATGCTCGTCGGCTTCAACCAGACGACGATGGCGGCGCTCTCGATGGTCATTGTCGCCGCCATCATTGGCGGCTTCGAGGACATCGGCTGGGAGGTGCTGTCATCGATGCGCAAAGCCGAGTTCGGCCAGAGCATTCTGTCCGGACTGGTCATCGCACTGCTCGCCATCCTCGTCGATCGCCTGACCATCGGCTTCGCCAGGGAACGGCCGACCGGACCGACCGCCGCCATGACATGGATGACCGGTCGCAGGCTGGCGATATTCCTGTTTCTTGCCGCCGTGCTGGCGATAGCCATTCGTGTCTTGTGGCCTGTCGAGACCTTGCTGCCAGCCGGCGGGCTGCGCATGCAGGTCGGCGGTGTCAATCAATGGCTGCTCGGCCTGGTCCGCGACTACGCCTGGTTCTTCGACGATATCCGCAACAGCGTCCTCTATTGTCTGTTGCTGCCGCTCAGGATCGGCATTTCGGGAGCCGCCACGCCTGCACTCTGGGGTTTTGCGCTGTCGCCGCCGATGACGGCTGGATATTGCGCGCTGATCCTGGGCGTCGCCGCACTGTCGGCGCACCGCTTCGGGTGGCGGGCCGGCGTGGCCGCACTGGCGGCGGGCCTGGTCCTGTTCACCGGCTTCCTCGGCCTGCCCTGGCCGGTCTTTATCCTCGGCATCGCCTTGCTTGCCGCACAGGTGGCGGGCATCCGGCTTGGCCTTTTCGCGCTTGCCGGCTTTACCCTGATCCTGGTCAACGGGCTGTGGCCCCAGCTCATCCAGTCGCTCTACCTCTGTACGCTGGCGGTGCTGCTCTGCTTGGTCATAGGCGGTGCGCTTGGTGTCTGGGCTGCCTATAGCGACCGCGTCTCGCGCATTCTGAAGCCGATCTGCGACGCACTGCAGACCATGCCGCAATTCGTCTTCCTCATTCCGGCACTGATGTTCTTCAAGGTCGGCGAGTTCACGGCGCTGATCGCCATCATGCTCTACGCCATCGTGCCGCCGATCCGTTACGTCGAGCATGGCTTGCGGCATGTGCGCGTCGATGTGATCGAGGCGGTCGAGCAGATGGGCGCGACGCCTACCCAAACATTGTTGCAGGCCAAGCTGCCGCTGGCACTGCCGGTGGTGATGCTGGGGCTCAACCAGACCATCATGGCCGCCTTGTCGATGCTGGCGATCGCAGCCCTTGTCGGCACGCGCGATCTCGGGCAGGCGGTCTATGTCGCGCTCGGCAAGGCCGATGCCGGGATGGGCCTGATCGCCGGCCTCTCGATCGCCTATTTGGCTATCCTCTCAGATCGGTTGTTGCAGGCGCGAGTAAGCCGTGGGATGGAGGATATTTAGTCCGTGCAACTTTCTCGCACTTGGTCGGCGATGACCATGGAATATTGTTGGTCGGTGCGATCGGTGCAGATGTCGAAATCGGGGAAATCGACCGAACGGTAATGTAGGCAAAGCGCGCGCCAGTAGCGGTTCCAGCCCGGCGAGATCTCAATCAAGTCGCGCGATTTGCGGTTGGCCGCTTCAAGGAATGTGGTGAAGGCCTCGATCTGGCGGATGCGTAGCGAGTTGCGACTGTCGTAACGAAGCAGCCGCTTCACGGTTTGTTTTCCACGGTTCGCCAGTGCGACGGCAAGGCTTGTCATTCTCGACTTCCTCCAGCCCACCGGAAAATCTTCCTATTCCGCAAAGCGTACAAAAGAATGACAACGCGAAGGAGCTGGCGCAGAATGCGCCGGTTTCCCGCTGCTCCGAATTCAATGAATAATTGCCATCGTAGCAGCGGTCGTCGCAGGATGCGGGTAGATATGGCCGTAGTGCTCTTGGTAGCGGCAGAGTTCACCGCCGCGTCGCTGAGGGGTCGTAGCGCTGCCGACCACGGCGCCGAGTAGCGCGCTACCCGCCGTTTCGTGTGATCAATATCGTCGTGACCAGGACATCTATGAACTGCAACTACCTGGTCGACGTCTCCTTTGGCCGTGGGACCGGTTAACGTTCAGGGGCAGAGACATTCCCGTGTTCCTTATTTGTTCCGGGCACGTAAGGCGCCAAGATTTGCCTGCCTCGACGCCCCTCGAGAGGCCTACAAAATGCATGACCTGATCGACTTTTTTCGGTCGAATGCGACACTGGTGCTTGCCAATCCAACACCGTTTTGCAACCTTCGCAATTCTCTTTGGCAGCGGAGGCTTCGTTGTCGGCCGCTATTTCTTAACCGAGCGGAATTGCCAATCTCGAAAGCCGGCTTGAGCGGCGCGATGATGAGATCAAAGAACTGAAATCAGGACGATCATTTCAGGAATCTGACGACGAGCGTCCTTTGCTCGATGGCGTCTTCATTTGGGGAGATGCCGACGACCATCCGAAACCATTGATCTCCTTGTAATTTCTTGTACCCTCCGGGCCCACCATATGGTCGTCCAGTTTCGTTTCTTGACCCTCTGTATGATTTTCGGAGGTGGGAGGTATGTCTCGGCCTTTGGGGAGCCGTCGCTGTTTGGGTTCAAAACGGACCCTCGCGGGGCGTATAGACAGCAGGCTTGCCGCGTCTCCCGATCGAGGTCACCCGCGAGTTTTTGCTCTCGAGTTCATCCAGATAGTCGGCCCACCATTGCATCATCTTGACGCGCTCTTCCCAGTGCTCAGCCCGGGCGTAGGCGCGACGAACGTCATTGTTCTCAATGTGGGCCAGCTGCCGCTCTATGGCATCCGGATGCCATTTTCCGCATTGGTTTAGCAGAGTTGATGCTGTTGCTCGAAAACCGTGCGCGGTAGCTTCCTCCTTGCCGTAGCCCATGCGGCGAAGGGCGGCGTTAAGCGTGTTGTCGGAAATCGGACGCGAAACCGATCGAACACCAGGAAAGAGCAGCGATCCACCACCAGAGATTTCTTTAAGCGAAGTCAGGACGCTTATGGCCTGCCTTGAAAAGGGGTACGCGGTGCGGCCGTCGCATTTTCATGCGTGCTTCAGGAATGATCCACACCGAGGTTTCGAAATCGAACTCTTCCCATTCTGCCGCGCGCAGCTCGCCGGGGCGGGGAAACAGCATTGCCATCAGCTTCAGGGCGGCTCTGGTTGATGGCTGACCGTCAAATGCATCGACCGCCCTCAGCAAGCCGCCCAAGGCCTTAGGATCGGTAATCGCTGCACGCGGCGTGACCGTCGGACTGATGAGCGCACCCCTCAGAGCGATCGTCGGATCTGCCTCGGCGCGTGCGGTCGCGATTGCGAATCGAAACACGGTGCCGATTGTTGAGCGCAGGCGCCTGGCCGACTCGTATCGACCGCGAACCTCCACGCGACGAAGAGCGGTAAGGATGGTGGCTGTATTGATCTCGCGAATGCACTTGTCGCCGATCGTCGGATAGGCAAAGTCGAGCAGCCATTTGACCTTGCTGATCGTCCGGTCGGCACGCCCCTCCTTCTTCAGCTTGTCAACATATTCGTCTGAAATTGAACGAAAGGTGTCTTTTGGCGAACTAGCTTTCTGGACTTTGCGCTGCTGTGCCGGGTCGGTACCAGCCTTGAGGAGGCGTTTGGCTTCATCGCGTGCTTGGCGCGCATCCGTGAGAGAAATGACAGGATAGCTGCCCAGAGACAGCAGCTTCTGCTTCCCGTCGAACCGATAGGCGAGACGCCATTGCCTTGTTCCCGATGGCTGGACCCATAGCTGCAGCCCGCCACCGTCAGATAGTTTCACAAGTTTGGAAGCGGGGCGAGCGTTTCGGCATTTCACATCAGAAAGGGCCATTCGTGAGACCTCCCTTTGGCTGTTTCGATACCAACAGGATGTCCCATACCAACGAAAATACCATCCCTGCGCTCCGTTGGACCAAATACGCCGAAATTCCGCGAAACGCGCCTGCCCGCGCCCTCTCTTGCGAAAAGATAAGCAATTTCAGAGGCTTGCAGAAATGCAGGCGTAGGAGCTTCGGCGAAAAGGAATGTCGAGAGAAGAGGGGATGGTGCCCAGAGGCGGATTCGAACCACCGACACGCGGATTTTCAGTCCGCTGCTCTACCAACTGAGCTATCTGGGCCTGTTCCGGCTAACGAAAACTCGTGCTCCGGATTTTCATAAAGGCACCGTAGGCACCCCTTGAAAGCGCGTGGGTTATAGCATGGGAATCCGGCCTGTCCAGCGCCCAGATGTGGATTTCCTGTAGGAAAAGAAATGCCGCCCGATGGGCTGGTTTCCATGCCGTGCGCCCGCCTATCTGGCGCTTGCCAGTCCCTTGCGGAAGTCGGATGGCGTCATGCCGGCGAGCTTGCGGAAGGATTTGTTGAAGGCGCTGAGCGAGCCGAAGCCACTATCCATGGCCACGCGCAGCACATTGGCGTCCTGATGCATCAACAGCGCCTGCGCGTAGCTCAGCCGCAGAAGGTTGACATATTCGTTGAGCGTCATGCCGGTCGATTTCTTGAACAGGCTCATGGCGTATTTGGGGTGGATGTCGGCGGCCGCCGCTATGTTCACGCAATCGATGTCGTAGAGGAAATTCTCGGCGATGAAATCGCACATGCGCCCGACATTGCGCGACGACTGCTGATCGAAGGGGCTGCCCGCTTCCTGCCCGGCGGCGTTTCCCGGCACCAGCCGGTAGGGCTCGAACCGCACCCGCTCCAGCCGCAGCAGAAGTTCGTTGACGGCGTGCTCGGCCTTGGCCGGATCGCCTGAGCGGGCATAGCGGTTCCAGCGGGCGAAATTGTCGTTGTCGGATTGATCGGTGGCGCTGGTCACCAGCGTCGCGCCGGTCATCAGCCGATGGCGTATGTCCGCCGGTAGGTGCAGCCGAAAGAAATGCACCAGCGGCAGATGCGCGCCGGCATAGATGGCGTCGTCGCTCAAATCGTCCATCTGATGCGGCAGGCCGCCCCAGAACAGGCACATCTCGCCGGCCGAAAGCGATATTTCGTGCTCGTTCATGCGGTAGTGGACGGAGCCGCGGACGATGAAATTCACCTCGACCTGGGCATGCCAATGCGGCTTCAGCATCACCAGCGGGTTGGTGTGGAACATCTGCAGCGCCAGCGGAAAACCCTCAACGCTGCTGGCGCCGGGCTGGTAAAACGGCCTGTCGGGCATCTTACTTTCCGCCAATTCCATATTCCCTCTGTCAGGGACAGGCCCTTACCGGTGCCTAGTCTAGCCACGCTCACAGAGAGAGCAAATGAAATGGGAGGATTTCAATGCGCATCACACTGTCCTGCGCCGCGCTAGCGCTTGCCCTGGGCTCCGCCCCGGCCTTCGCGCAATCCGGCGAAATCACGATCTGGAGCTGGAACATTGCCGCTTCATCCCTGAAAGCAACGGTTGCCGGCTTCAACAAGCTGCATCCCGACATCAAGGTCACGGTCCAGGATCTCGGCAACCAGCCGACCTATGACAAGTCGATCGCCGGATGCGCGGCCGGCGGCGTCGGCTTGCCCGATATCGTCACCATCGAGAATGGCGAGGCCGAGAATTACTGGAGCCAGTTCCCCGACTGTTTCGTCGACCTGCATACGCTGGGCTATACGGCGGAGGACCAGAAGAAATTCCCCGATTTCAAGCGCACCGAACTCGAAGTCGGCGACAAGGCCTATGCGATGCCGTGGGATTCCGGCCCGGTCGCCGCCTTCTATCGCCGCGACTTCTATGAGAAGGCCGGCGTCGATCCGGCATCGATCAAGACCTGGGACGATTTCATCGCCGCCGGCAAGAAGATCCAGGCCGCCAATCCGGGGGTCTCGATGACCAATGCCGATTTCAACGGCGACAGTGAATTCTTCCGCATGATCTCCAACGAACAGGGCTGCGCCTATTTCGCCGAGGACGGCCAGTCGATCACGGTCAACCAGCCCAAATGCGTCGACGCCATGACCAAGGTCAAGGAGATGAAGGACGCTGGCATCGTCTCGTCCGCCGACTGGGGCACCAAGATCACCAACAACACCGCCGGAGCCGTCGCCACCCAGGTCTATGGCGGCTGGTACGAGGGCACTATCCGCACCGAATCGGCGGGCGAAAACGGCAAATGGGGCGTCTACCTGATGCCGAGCCTGACCGCGGACGGCCCGCGCGCCGCCAATCTCGGCGGCTCCTCGCTCGCCATCACTTCGGCGTCGAAGAACAAGGAAGCGGCCTACGAGTATTTGAAATACACGCTCGGCACCAATGAAGGCCAGATCACCATGCTGAAGGAGTTCGGTCTTGTCCCCTCGCTGGTCTCGGCCCTGAACGACCCCTATGTCAGCCAGGGCCTGCCCTACTGGGGTGGCCAGGCGGTGTGGAAGGATATTCTGGGCACCTTGCCCAAGGTTGTTCCGAGCCGCGGCACGCAGTTCCAGAGCGATGCCGAGATCATCGTCCGCGCGGTGCAGACCAAATATCTCGCCGGCGGCTACCCCGACGCCAAGGCGGCACTCGACGACGCCGCTAGCCAGATCGCCTCGGCGACTGGGCTGCCTGTCAAGTCCTGACCTCCCAGGACGGGGTCCGGGATGGCAAAAGTGCCGTCCTGGACCCGCCACTTGCTCGCTTGTCTTCAACACCAGGGATGAAGGAGGAGAAAAGATGCGCAACCGCAATGCCACGGCCTATCGCTTCCTCACGCCCTATCTCCTGATCTTCGCCATCTTCTGGGTGTGGCCGATCATCTCCTCGTTCCTGATCTCGTTCCAGGCGACGCGTACCGTGCCGTGGCGCTTCGCACCGGGCTTCAACTGGGGCCGGCTGATCGGCGACCCTGCCTTCTTCAACGCGCTGAAGAACACGCTGCTCATCCTCGTCATCCAGGTTCCGGTGATGATCGCCCTGGCCATGGTGATGGCGGTGTTGCTGAATTCGCCGCTGCTCAAGGCGCGCGGCCTCTATCGCTTTGCCTTCTTCGCCCCGGTCGTCGTCGGCGAGGTCGCCTATTCAGCAGTGTTCCGGCTGATGTTCAGCCTCGATTTCGGCATCGTCAACAAGCTCTTGAACAGCATCGGCCTGCCGAAGGTCGACTGGTTCTCCAATGTCACGCCGGCCATGGCGCTGATCATGATCGCGGTCACCTGGCGCTGGGCCGGGTACAACGCCATTATCCTGCTGGCAGGCATGCAATCCATTCCCGATGATGTCTACGAGGCGGCGACGCTCGACCGGGTGAGCAAGCTCAAGCAATTCTTCTACATCACCCTGCCGCTGTTGAAGCCGGTCATCGTCTTCTGCGCCGTGCTGTCGATCATCGGCACCATGCAATTGTTCACCGAGCCGTTCCTGATCACCGAGCGCGGCGGGCCGGGCGGCGGCACAGAGACGCTCGGCCTGCTGCTTTACCGCCAGGGTTTCCGCTCGCTCAACTTCGGCTATGCCTCGGCCGTCGCCTACACCATGGCGGGGCTGGCCATCGCGATCACGCTGGTGCAGCTTTGGCTGACGAGGGAACCGAAATGAGTTCGCTCTCGTCGGCAAGACTGAAACGAAGCATTGCACTGCACCTCTTCCTGACGCCGCTGGCGCTGATCTGGCTGTTTCCGCTGTGGATGATGGTGGTGTTCTCGACCATGCCCGACAACGGCATCTTCAGCCCCGGCATCGAACTGTTGCCGCACGGCAACTTCATCGACAATTTCAACAATCTGCAGCGCGACACCGACTTCGTCGGCGCCATCATCATCTCCGTTTGCGTGGCGGTGACCTACACCGTCCTGTCGGTGCTTTTGACCTCGATGGCCGGATGGGCGCTGGCCCGCTACCAGTTCTTCGGCAAAAGCGTCGTCGTCGCCATCATCCTGGGCACCATCACGCTGCCCTATGCGGTGGTGCTGATCCCGCAATTCATCATGGTGGCGCGCGACTTCAAGCTCGCCAACACGTGGGTGGCGCTGATCGTGCCGCCGCTGTTCAATTCGCTTGGCGTGCTGTTCATGCGCCAGAGCTTTTCCATGATGCCGGACGATCTGTTCGATGCCGCCCGCGTCGAGGGCGTCAAGGAGTGGCGCATCTTCGTCTTCATCGCCTTGCCGTTGGCGCGGCCGATGCTGGCCGCACTCTGCATCATCCTGTTTCTCGCCTCCTGGAACAATTATCTCTGGCCGCTTTTGATCAACAGCCAGCCGGGTTCGATGACGGCACCCGTGGCGCTCGGCACGCTGATCGGCCTGACCAAAGTTTCGTGGGGCGGCATCATGGCGGGTGCGGTGATGCTGACCGTGCCGATGCTCATCGTCTTCGTGCTCCTGCAGCGTCATTTCATCGCCGGCATCGCCGCCGGCGCGGTCAAATAAGGAGCAGAATGGCAACCGTCACTCTCACCAATGTCGCCAAGCGCTTCGGCGCGTTCGAGGTCGTCCACGGTGCCAACATCGACATCGCCGATGGCGAGTTCGTCGTCTTCGTCGGCCCGTCGGGCTGCGGCAAGTCCACGCTGCTCAGAATGATCGCCGGGCTGGAGGACATCAGCGGCGGCGAGATCGCGATCGGTGGCAAGGTGGTCAATGATGTCGAGCCCGCCGACCGCGGCATCGCCATGGTGTTCCAGTCCTACGCGCTTTATCCGCATATGAGTGTCGAACAGAACCTCTCCTTCGGGTTGCGCATGACCGGCAACCCCAAGGCCGACACCGAGCGGCGGGTGAAGCGCGCGGCCGAGATCCTGCGCATCAGCGAATTGATGGAGCGCCGCCCGAAGAAACTTTCCGGTGGCCAGCGCCAGCGTGTCGCCATCGGCCGCGCCATCGTGCGCGAGCCGCAAGTATTCCTGTTCGACGAGCCGCTTTCCAATCTCGATGCCGAACTGCGCGTCCAGATGCGGGTCGAGATCTCAAGGCTGCATAAGGAACTCGGCGCCACCATGGTCTATGTCACCCATGACCAGACCGAGGCAATGACGCTCGCCGACCGGATCGTCGTGCTGCGCGCCGGCCATATCGAGCAGATCGGCAGGCCGCTCGAACTCTATGACAATCCCGACAATATTTTCGTGGCCGGCTTTGTCGGTTCACCGAAGATGAACTTCATCAAGGCCCACATTGTCGGCCGTGATGCAAAAGGCGTTGTGGTCGAATTGGCGGGCGAGGAGAAGGCCCGTGTCGTCCAGCCGTTGACAGGCGTCGCGCCCGAGCCGGGCAGCAAGGTCATCGTCGGCGTGCGGCCCGAACATTTCGGCGTTGCCGGTGAAGGCGACGCTGACCTTACGGTCGCCATCGACGTGGTCGAGCACCTGGGCGGCACGAGTTTTCTCTACGCCAGGACGGCCCATGGCGACGACGTGGTGATCCAGCGCGACGCGGCAAAGGTCCCCGAGACATCAAATGTCACCGTTTCCATCCGCAAATCCTACCTGTTCGACGAAAAAGGGATGCGGCTCCGCTGACCGGCCGCCCCTTTCCCAGCCCGCAAGGAGAATGACATGACTGCATCAACGCCCATTCGCTGGGGCATTCTTGGGCCGGGCGGCATCGCCAAGGCCTTTGCCGGCGGCGTCGCCGGTTCGCGCACCGGTAAACTGGTTGCCATCGGCGCGCGCAATCCCGACAAGCCGGGACTGGCCGAGAGCTTTCCCGGCGCCCGCATCCTCGACGGTTATGACGCTCTTCTTGCCGATCCGGAGATCGACGCGATCTATATCGCGGTCCCGCATCCAGGCCATGCGCAATGGGCGATCAGGGCGGCGGAAGCCGGAAAGCATGTGCTCTGCGAAAAGCCGCTCGGGCTGACGGCCTTCGAGGCCGACGCCATGATGCATGCGGCGCGCAAGGCCGGCACCTTCCTCGGCGAAGCCTTCATGTACCGGCTGCATCCGCAGATGCTGCAACTGGTGGACCTGATCAAGTCGGGCGTCATCGGCGAGATCAGGATGATCAAGTCGAGCTTTGGCTTCGCCATGCCTGATTTCATGCCGCGGCACCGGCTCTACGCCAACGATCTCGCCGGCGGCGGCATCCTCGATGTCGGCGGTTATCCCGTTTCGATGGTGCGGCTGATTGCTGGTACCGCCATCGGAGCGCCCTTCGCCGAACCCGACAAGGTCGCCGGCACCGCCCATCTTGGTCAATCCGGTGTCGACGAATGGGCCTCCGCTGTCCTGCATTTTCCCGGCGCTATCGTTGCCGAGGTTTCCTGCAGCATCTCGCTCAACCAGGACAATGTCCTGCGCATCTTCGGCACCAAGGGGCGTGTCGAGGTGCCCGACTTCTGGTTCGCCGGCGGCGACCGCGATGTCGGCCCAGGCCGGATCGACGTGATCGGTGCCGACGGCGCGCAAGAGACCATCAGCGTCAACGAGAAGCGCCATGTCTATTCCTTCGAGGTCGATGCCGCCGGCGAGGCGATCCGCGCCGGGCGTCAGGAATTCGCCTGGCCGGGCATGGGTTGGGCCGACAGCCTCGGCACCTTGCGCGTGCTTGACAGATGGCGCGCGGCGGTCGGGCTGGAATATGAGATCGAGAAGGCCTCGCTGCGCACCAACACCATCTCCGGGCGACCCCTGCGCCCGGGCGGCACCGCGATCGGCAAGCGCACCATTCCGGGCCTGGCGAAGCCGGCCTCCGTGGTGGCGCTCGGCTTCGAGGATTTCCGCACCTTCTCCTCCGGGTCGATCCTGCTCGACGCCTTTTTCGAGGCCGGCGGCAATCTCTTCGACACTGGCTATGTCTATGGCGGCGGCTACACCGAGACGCTGCTCGGCCAATGGTTGAGGAACCGTAGCGTGCGCGAGCAATCGGTTGTTATCGCCAAGGGAGCGCATTCGCCGCTCTGCTATCCCGACGTGATCGGCAAGCAGCTTGCCCAGTCGCTCGACCGCCTGCAGACTGACCATGTCGATATCTATTTCATGCATCGCGACAATCCGGACGTGCCGGTCGGCGAATTCGTCGATGCCATGGACCGCGAGGTCAAAGCCGGGCGCATTCGCGGCCCCTTCGGCGGCTCGAACTGGACGATGCAGCGCATGGACGAGGCGATTGCTTATGCCGAGCGGACCGGCAAGCAGAAGCCCGGCGTGCTCTCCAACAATTTTTCGCTGGCCGAAATGCTGGAGCCGATCTGGGCTGGTTGTGTCACCTCCTCCACCGATGACTGGAAGGCCTGGCTGACATCCAGGCAGATGCCGAACTTTGCCTGGTCGAGCCAGGGACGCGGCTTCTTCACCGACCGCGCCGGGCGCGACAGGCTGGACAGCGAGGAACTGGTGCGGGTCTGGTACTCGGAGCGCAATTTCGGTCGTCGCGACCGCGCGATCGAGCTCGCCGCCCGGCTGCGCAAAAGCCCGATCCACATTGCGCTGGCCTATGTGCTCAACCAGCCTTTCCCATCGATCCCCTTGATCGGGCCGCGTACGCTTGGCGAACTGGACGACAGTCTGCGGGCGCTGGACATCGCGCTCTCGCCCGCCGAACTCGAGTGGCTGGACGGCGGCAGCCTGCACGCGGCCTGACAAAAAACGGCCCCAAGCGGCGTCAGGTCTCGTCGTCCGACGATCTGACGCCGCGCCTGGCCGGGGTTCGCAAGCTGGCATACATGCCGGTCGTGCGGAATTGGCTGGGCGTCGTGCCGTAGAGTCGGCGGAAGACCTTCGAAAAATAATTCGCGTCCTCGAAACCGCACAGGATGGCGACCTCCTTTACCGGCAGGAAGTCCGCTTTCGTCAAAAGCTTCGCGGCCCGTTGCAGCCGCTGCTGCAGTACGAACTCGGCGGGCGGCAGGCCCTCGCTCTCGGCGAAACAGCGCGAGAAATGAGCCCGGCTGAGCCCGCTGATCTGGACGAGGTCCGCCACCGGCAGGGCTTTGTCGAGATTGGCGTTGATGTGATCGATGACTGGCTGCATGGCGCTCTGCTTTTCGGCAAAGGCATGCGAGCCGAACACATCGTCATAGAGCGCCATCGCCGCCTCGTAGGCGATCGCCGAAGCAGCACCTGGCGAAGCGGCCCCCTTGATGAGACGCAGGCTGCAATCGGCAAGATGATCGATCGTCGCCGGCTGCAGCCGAAAGACCGGTCCCGACACGTCGAGGATCGACTTGTGGATGCGCAACGCCTCCTCGCCGTTCATCGAGATCCAGAAATATTCCCAGCGCTCGTCCCTGGCCAGCCAGTAGCGGTGGTTGTGCGGCACCAGCACCAGCAGCGTGTCGTTCGTCTGCAGGCGGTAATCGCGGTTCTCGTAGCGCAGCCGGCCTGTGCCGCTGATCGTATGCTGCAGTACGGTGAATGGTGTCTGGCCGCGCTTTCGCCCGTCCCAGTCATAGGTCACGTCCTCGCGCACCTCATAGCCCGTGCTTGTCGGCATGGCATGCAGGCGCTGGCGGCCGCGCGGTAGCGAGACCGTCCGCATCGACTGTCCGTTGGCGATCAAATCCCGCAGCACAAAATTACCCCTGAAAGCATAATCCTTCTCTGGCCGCGCCCGCGAATATGCGCATAATCCCGCCTCGAAGAACGCGAATAACCCGCGATCGAGGAGCGGGCGGGAGGAGAGAAAGCCGGATTCCGGCCTGAATGGCTTGCACGCCAAGGCGTGTGGCCGTCTTCCTCCCTTGCTGCTCCTTGCCTAGCATTCGAATGGATCGAGGTGAAGGTGATGAGTTTCAAAATCGCTATTATCGGCGCCGGCAGCGTCGGTTTCACCAAGAAGCTGTTCACCGATATTCTCTGCGTGCCTGAATTCAAGGACATCGAATTCGCGCTGACGGACCTCAGCGAGCACAATCTCGGGATGATCAAGGCGATCCTCGACAGGATCGTCGAGGCGAACGGATTGCCGACCAGGGTGACCGCGACAACCGACCGCCGCAAGGCAATCGAGGGCGCTCGCTATATCATCAGCTGCGTGCGGGTCGGCGGCCTCGAAGCCTATGCCGACGATATCCGCATTCCCTTGAAATACGGTATCGACCAGTGTGTCGGCGACACGATCTGCGCCGGCGGCATCCTCTACGGCCAGCGCAATATTCCGGTGATCCTCGATTTCTGCAAGGACATCCGCGAAGTCGCCGACACCAACGCCAAATTCCTCAACTACGCCAACCCGATGGCGATGAACACCTGGGCGGCGATCGAATACGGCAAGGTCGACACGGTCGGCCTCTGCCATGGTGTCCAGCACGGCGCCGAACAGATCGCCGCGGTGCTGGGCGCGAAATCGCCGCGGGAACTCGACTATGTCTGTTCCGGCATCAACCACCAGACCTGGTTCATCGATTTGCGGCTGAACGGCCGAAAGATCGACAAAGATGAGCTAGTCGCCGCCTTCGAGGCGCACCCGGTCTATTCCCAGCAGGAAAAGCTTCGCATCGATGTGCTCAAGCGTTTCGGCGTCTATTCGACTGAAAGCAACGGGCATCTTTCCGAATATCTGCCCTGGTACCGCAAGCGCCCCGACGAGATCACGCGCTGGATCGACATGTCGGACTGGATCCATGGCGAAACGGGCGGCTATCTCCGCTATTCCACGGAAACCCGCAATTGGTTCGAGACCGAATATCCGCAATTCCTCGAAGCGGCATCGAAGCCGATCGACGCCTCAAAGCGCTCCAACGAGCATGCCAGCCACATATTGGAGGCGCTGGAAACCAACCGCGTCTATCGCGGCCACTTCAACGTCAAGAATGACGGCGTGATCACCAATCTGCCGCGCGACGCCATCATCGAATCGCCCGGTTTCGTCGACCGTTTCGGCATCAACATGGCCGCCGGCATCACACTGCCGGAAGCCTGTGCCGTCACCTGCATGGCCTCTATCAACGTTCAGCGCATGTCGGTCCATGCCGCCATCTCTGGCGACATCGATCTTCTGAAGCTTGCCGTGCTGCACGACCCGCTGGTCGGCGCCGTGTCGACGCCGGAGGAGGTCTGGCAGATGGTGGACGAAATGGTCGTCGCCCAGGCGCAATGGTTGCCGCAATATGCCCACGCGGTTCCTGCGGCCAAAGAGCGGCTGTCGAAATCCACAGTCAAGACCCGGGAATGGGCGGGTGCCGCGCGGCGGAACGTGCGCTCGATCGAGGAGCTGCGGGCAGAAAAGGCCGCGCTGAAACAGGCTGTCTGAAAACCGGGCGCGGCGGCGGACCCTCGGGAGGCAGGTCCACCGCAGTCAGCCGCCCGGAGAAATCACGGGAGAAGTGTGAAGCGGTTCTCCGTCCGGATTGCATAGAGACATAGACAAGACGAGCAGCAGCAAACGTCTGAACACGAGGGAGGACAGTAATGAGGAACCTACGCAGCATTGGCATTGCCGCTGGACTGGCGCTGAGCGTCTCCGTTCCAGCGCTCAACGCTTTCGCTTCCGAACCGACCGTCCCGCCGGTGCCGGCGACGTTTCCGGCGGAGGGCAAGATCAAATACGTGGCGCGCGACTCCATCCTGGAGTTCAAGGCGCTGCCCGAGTATCACGAGCCCGGCTGGGTGACGGAAAAATACGTCAAGGCCGGCAAGCTGCCGCCGGTCAAGGAAAGGCTGCCGAAGGAGCCGCTTGTCTTCAAGACGGGCAACATGCCGAACGGCGTCGGCGTCTACGGCGATACGATGCGCCATGTCATCGGCGGCCGGCCGGAAGGCTGGAACTACGGCGCCGGCCAGACCCAAGGCTGGGGCGGCATCGACATCGGCCTTTCCGAGTGCCTGACGCGCACCGCGCCGCTGTTCCAGGTCGAGGCGAAGGATACCGAGCCGCTGCCCAACCTCGCCAAAAGCTGGGATTGGTCAGCTGATGGCCACAAGCTGACCATGCATCTCGTCGAAGGTGCCAAATGGTCCGACGGCGTGCCATTCAACGCCGACGATGTCATGTTCTACTGGGACGACGAGGTCATGGATCCCAACGTCTCGCCGCTCAACGGCGCCACCCAGGAAACCTTCGGTGTCGGCACGACGCTCAAGAAGATCGACGAATACACCGTCGAGTGGACCTTCAAGGACGCCTTCCCGAAACAGCACCTCTACGCAATGGCCTATGGCACCTTCTGCCCCGGTCCCTCGCATATCTTGAAACCGCAGCACCCGAAATATTCGAAGAACACCTACGACCAGTTCAAGAACGCCTTCCCGCCGGAGTATATGAACATGCCGGTCATGGGCGCCTGGGTGCCGGTCGAATATCGGGCCGACGACATCATCGTCATGCGCCGCAATCCCTATTATTGGAAGGTGGACGAGAAGGGCAACCAGCTGCCCTATCTCAACGAATTGCATTACAAGCTGTCGACCTGGGCCGACCGGGACGTTCAGGCGGTCGCCGGCGCAGGCGACTTCTCTAATCTCGAGCAGCCGGAAAACTTCGTTGCCTCTCTGAAGCGCGCGGCGGAAGCGAATGCGCCGGCGCGCCTTGCCTTCGGCCCGCGCCTCATCGGCTATAACCTGCGCGTGAATTTTTCCGCCAATGGCTGGGGCAATCCGGACGAGCGCGGCCAGGCGATCCGCGAACTGAACCGCAACGAGGATTTCCGCAAGGCCGTCACCATGGCGCTTGACCGCAAGGCGCTGGGCGATTCCCTCGTCAAGGGGCCGTTCACCGCGATCTATCCTGGCGGCCTCTCCTCGGGCACCAGCTTCTACGACCGCAAATCCACCGTCTACTATCCTTTCGACCTCGAGGGCGCCAAAGCCGAACTCGCCAAGGCCGGCCTGAAGGACACTGACGGCGATGGGTTCGTCAACTTCCCGGCCGGTACCGCCGGCGGCAAGAATGTCGAGATCGTGATGCTGGTCAACAACGACTACACCACCGACAAAAGCCTCGCCGAAGGCGTGGTCGCGCAGATGGAGAAGCTTGGTCTGCGGATCGTGCTCAACGGGCTCAACGGTACCCAGCGCGATGCCACGCAATATTCAGGCCGTTTCGACTGGCTGATCCGGCGCAATGAGCAGGAGCTGACCTCAGTGGTGCAGAACACCGTGCAGCTCGCTCCAGTTGGCCCCAAGACCAGCTGGGATCACCGCGCGCCGGAAAGCGGGGAGGTCGATCTGATGCCTTTCGAGAAGGATCTCGTCGACATTGTCAACAAGTTCGTCTCGTCGGCGGATAATAACCAGCGCGCCAGTCTGATGCGGGACTTCCAGAAAATCTCGACCGAACACGTCTACAATATCGGCCTGACGGAATATCCCGGCGCGCTGATCATCAACAAGCGCTTCTCGAACATTCCGCAAGGCACGCCGATCTTCATGTTCAACTGGGCTGAGGATTCCATCATCCGCGAACGGGTCTTCGTCGCGGCCGACAAGCAGGCCAAATACGAATTGTTCCCGGAAGAGCTTCCCGGCAAGCCTGGAGACAAGGGTCCGATGTAAGTTTACCTCCCCTGACTGAGAGAGACCCGGCCGCGCCGCGGGCGCGGCCGGGACAAACCAACCCTCCGAGCGCCCCCAAGGAGCGTCCGGCGAGATGAGGAAGCGGACCGCCCATGCTGCGATTCCTGCTCACGCGTATAGCGTCGGCAATACCGGTTCTCGCCATTCTGAGCCTCGTCACCTTTGCCATCATCCAGGCGCCGCCTGGCGACTATGCCGATTACATCCGCTCGCAGTTGATCAACCAGGGCGGAGCCTCCTTCGCCGAGGCTGATGCTCAGGCTCAGGCCTATCGCGTCGAGCACGGCCTCGATAAGCCGCTGCCCGTCCAGTATCTCAACTGGATCGGCGGCATCGTCACCCACGGTGATTTCGGCTACAGCCTCTATTACAACAAGCCGGTGGCCGACGTCGTCGGCGAGCGCCTGCCGCGCACGCTGCTTCTGGCTTTGGTCTGCCATCTGCTCGCCTCGGTGCTGGGCATCACCTTCGGCATCTGGGCGGCGACCCGGCAATACACCTGGATCGACTCGACCCTGTCGGCGATTTCGTTCCTCGGCATGACGGTGCCGCGCTTCCTGATGGCGCTGATCATCGTCTATCTCCTGGTCTTCCAGTTCAATGTCTCGGAGATCGGCTCATTCTTCTCGCCGCAATATGGCGGCGCGCCATGGTCGTGGGCGAAGTTCGTCGACCTGGTCAAGCATGTCTGGCCGGTGGTGGCGATCGCCACCTTCGGCGGCCTGGCCTACAATATGCGCGTCATGCGCGGCAATCTGCTCGATACGCTCAACGCGCAATATGTCGAGACGGCCAAGGCCAAGGGCTTGACCGGTAGCGCCGTCGTGATGCGCCACGCCGTGCCGAATGCCCTGCATCCGCTGGTCATGTATCAGGGCGTGGTGCTGCCCTATATGCTGACCGGCGAGATCGAGACGGCGATCATCTTCGCGCTGCCGACCGTCGGTCCGGCGATCGTCGGCTCGATGGCGGTCGGCGACGTCTATGTCACCGCCACCTTCATGATGGTGCTGTCGGCGACGCTGATCGTCGGCAACATCATCGCCGACATGCTGCTCGTCCTGCTCGATCCGCGCGTGCGCCAGTTCGGGGAGGGTTAGATGCTGGCACGAGATCCTTCACCACCGCCACTGCCGGCCGAGCGAGCCACAGTGGCGCCCGCACGCGGCAATGAGAGCTACATGGCGCTTGTCTGGCGCCGGCTGAAGCGCTCCTGGACCGGCATGGCCGGGCTTTGGCTGGTCGTGCTGCTCCTGGTCATGGCCGTATTCGCCGAATTCCTGGCGCCGATGGACCCGAAGGCGACCGATGTCGGCTTCGCCCCGCCGCAGCTGCCGTCCTTCCACGACAAGGACGGCAATTTCGTCGCGCGGCCGAGGGTCTATGCACTGTCCGATTCGGCCGACCTCGATCCGGTCACTTTCCAGCCCATCGTCGGCCCCGACTACGACCACCCGAGGCTGCTTGGCTTCTTCGTCGAAGGCGCACCGTACAAGCTCTTCGGACTGATACCGGCGAACCGGCATTTCTTCGCCTCGACGGATGGCCAGCCGGTGCATTTCCTCGGCACCGACAAATTCGGCCGCGACGTGCTGTCGCGCGCCATCCACGGCTCGCGCGTCTCGCTGATGATCGCGCTGACGGTCGTCTTCATCATCACCGTCATCGGCACCACCGTCGGCATGGTCTCCGGCTATTTCGGCGGCCGGTTCGACGTCTGGATGCAGCGCTTCGTCGAACTGGTGCTCGCCTTCCCGCAACTGCCGCTCTACCTGGCGCTGACGACGTTGATCCCGGTCACCGCGCCGACCAATGTGTTCCTCGCCTTCGTCATCATCGTCATGTCGGCGCTGGGCTGGGCGCAGATGTCGCGCGAGGTGCGCGGCAAGACGCTGGCGCTGGCGCGCATAGAGTATGTGCGCGCCGCCATGGCGGTCGGCGCGACAGACCGGCGCATCATCCTGCAGCACATCTTTCCCAATGTGATGAGCCACGTGATTGTCGCCGTGACGCTGGCGATCCCGACGGTGGTGCTGCTCGAATCGTTCCTCGGGTTCCTCGGTTTTGCCGTCAAGCCGCCGCTGATCTCCTGGGGCCTGATGCTGCAGGACACCGCGACCTATTCGGTCATCGGCACTTATCCCTGGATCCTGTCGCCGGTCGGTTTCGTGCTCGTCACCGTCTTTGCCTTCAACGCGCTGGGCGACGGCCTGCGCGATGCCGTCGATCCGTATTGAGGGACCGGGATGACCATTGTACTCGCCGAGCCCTTCGCACCAGCTTTCCGCCTTGACCATGATGGGCGCCAGGGAGAGCCCGTCATCGATGCCCGCAACATCGAGGTGGCCTTCAAGGTCGAACACGGTGTCGTCGAGGCGGTCAAGGACATCTCGTTTCAGCTCTATCGCGGCGAGACGATCGCGATCGTCGGCGAATCCGGTTCCGGCAAGTCGGTGACGGCGCGCACCGTCATGGGGCTGCTGTCGCGCCGCGCCACCGTGTCGCCGAAATCGAGCATCTGTTACGATGGGCGGGACATCCTGAAATTTTCCGAAAGCGCCCGGCGCAAGCTGCGCGGCAACCGCATCTCGATGATCTTCCAGGAGCCGATGAGCTCGCTCAATCCGATCTATACGGTCGGCAGCCAGATCGTCGAAGCAATCCGGGTGCATCGCAAGGTGAGCCGCAAGCAAGCCTGGGCGCGGGCGCTAGAGTTGCTGCGGCATGTGCAGATCCCCGAACCCGAAGCGCGGCTCAAACAATATCCGCACCAGCTCTCGGGCGGGCAGCGGCAGCGCGTGATGATCGCCATGGCGCTCGCCAACGATCCCGACGTGCTGATCGCCGATGAGCCGACGACCGCGCTTGATGTCACGGTCCAGGCGCAGATCCTCAACCTGATCCGCAATCTGCAGAAAGAGCTGCGGATGGCGGTGATCCTGATCACCCACGATCTCACCGTGGTGCGCAAGTTTTCGGACTACGTCTATGTGATGCAGCATGGCGAAATGTGCGAGCACAACGTCACCGAACGGCTCTTCGCCGCTCCGCGGCATCCCTACACCCAGCGGCTGCTTGCCTCCGAGCCACGCGGCCGGCCGCAACCGCTGCCCGAGGGCAGCGGCACCATCCTCGAGGCGAACGGCGTGCGCGTCTGCTTCATGCTGCGCCATGGAACGTTCCTGAAGCCGGACTGGCGCGAACTGGTTGCCGTCGACGACCTCGACCTCAAGCTTTGCCGCCACGAGACGCTGGGACTGGTCGGCGAATCCGGTTCTGGCAAGACCACATTCGGCCAGGCGCTGCTGAGGTTGGCCGACGCCAAACGCGGCGAGATCCGCTTCGATGGCCAGCCTATTCATGGCCTGTCGCGAGGCGAGATGCGGCCGCTGCGTTCGCGCATGCAGATCGTCTTCCAGGATCCGTTCTCCTCGCTCAACCCGCGTATGACGATCGGCCAGATCATCGAGGAAGGGCTGATCGTCAACAGCATCGGCGCGACACGGCGCGAGCGGGTCGAGCGGGTGCGCGAGGCACTGGTCAGTGCCGGCATGCCGGGCGATATCCTGTCGCGGTTTCCGCATGAGTTCTCCGGTGGCCAGCGCCAGCGTATCGCGATTGCGCGGGCCATCGCACTCGAACCCGAATTCATCCTGCTCGACGAGCCGACATCGGCGCTCGACCTCTCCGTCCAGGCGCAGATCATCGACCTGCTGCGCAAGCTGCAGGACGAGCGTGGTCTGAGCTATCTCTTCATCTCGCACGACCTCAAGGTGGTGCGCGCGCTGTGCCACCGCGTCATCGTCATGCAGCACGGCAAGATCGTCGAGCAGGGCCCTGTCGACGAGGTCCTCACCAATCCCAAGACCGCCTACACCGAACGGCTCGTCAGGGCCGCTTTCGACGTGGCCTGAACACATGCCGGAGGTTACATTGGCAAGACATCCCAGGATCACTTTCATCGGCGCCGGTTCGACGGTGTTCATGAAGAACATCGTCGGCGACGTGCTGCAGCGCCCGGCACTTTCGGGCGCCACGATCGCGCTGATGGACATCAATCCGCAGCGGCTGGAAGAAAGCGCCGTCGTCGTCAACAAGCTGATCGCCACACTCGGCGTCAAGGCGAAGGCCGAGACCTACACGGACCAGCGCAAGGCGCTGGCGGGCGCCGATTTCGTCGTCGTCGCCTTCCAGATCGGCGGCTATGAGCCCTGCACCGTCACGGATTTCGAGGTGCCGAAGAGATACGGGCTGCGCCAGACGATCGCCGATACGCTCGGTGTCGGCGGCATCATGCGGGGCCTGAGGACCGTGCCGCATCTGTGGAAGATCTGCGAGGACATGCTTGCAGTCTGCCCGCAGGCGATCATGCTGCAATACGTCAACCCGATGGCGATCAACACCTGGGCGATCTCAGAGAAATATCCCGAGATCAGGCAGGTCGGGCTGTGCCACTCGGTGCAAGGCACGGCGATGGAACTGGCGCACGACCTCGACCTTCCTTACGACGAGATTCGTTACCGCTCGGCTGGTATCAACCACATGGCCTTCTACCTGAAGTTCGAGCATCGCCAGCCGGACGGATCCTACCGCGACCTCTATCCCGATCTCGTGCGCGCCTATCGCGAAGGCCGCGCGCCGAAGCCCGGCTGGAACCCGCGCTGCCCCAACAAGGTGCGTTACGAGATGCTGACGCGGCTGGGCTATTTCGTCACCGAAAGCTCGGAGCATTTTGCCGAATACACGCCCTATTTCATCAAGGACGGCCGCCCCGATTTGATCGAGAAATACGGCATTCCGCTCGATGAATACCCCAAGCGCTGCATCGAGCAGATCGAGCGCTGGAAGGACCAGGCGCAGGCGTATAGCTCGGCCCAACGTATCGAGGTCGAGGAGTCCAAGGAGTATGCCTCCTCGATCATGAATTCGGTCTGGACCGGTGAGCCGTCGGTGATCTACGGCAATGTCCGCAACAATGGCTGCATCACCTCGCTGCCCCGCGATTGCGCGGCCGAAGTGCCGTGCCTGGTCGATGCGTCCGGCATCCAGCCGACCTATATAGGCGACCTGCCGCCGCAATTGACGGCGCTGATCCGTACCAACATCAACGTGCAGGAACTGACGGTGCGGGCGCTGATGACGGAAAACCGCGAACACATCTATCACGCGGCGATGATGGACCCGCACACGGCGGCCGAACTCGACCTCGACCAAATCTGGTCATTGGTCGACGATCTCCTGGCCGCCCACGGCGACTGGCTTCCGGCCTGGGCGCGTGGTGATCGCAAGAACCAGGCCGCCTGACCGGCGGCCCTGGCTTCATTTCGGCCCTGGCTTCATTTCGGCTCGTCGGCGTCCGGTTCTTCCTCGTCGTCGCGAGCGGAGATGACATAGGCGCCCTTCAGCCAGCGGTTGAGGTCGATGTCCTTGCAGCGCGTCGAGCAGAACGGATAGGTCTCGCGCGCCGACGGCTTGCCGCATTCGGGGCAAGGGCGCTTGGGCCGCAGTGGCGTGACTTTGTCGTCCGCGCTCATGGTCGCGCGGACAACCAGTTTTGATGGGTCTTGAAACCTTCGCCCGACAACAGCGCCGCCGTCTCATAGAGCGGCAGGCCGACAATATTGGTGTAGGAGCCGACGAGCTTGACGACGAAGGAGCCGGCGAGACCCTGGACGGCATAGCCGCCGGCCTTGCCCCGCCATTCGCCCGAGGCGACATAGGCGTCGATTTCCTCGCGTGGCAGCCGCTTGAAACGCACCCGCGTCTCGACCAGCCGCTGGCGCATTTTGCCCCCCGGCGTGATCAGGCAGATGCCGGAATAAACCCGGTGCGAACGGCCGGACAACAGCCCGAGGCAGTTGGCGGCGTCATCCAGTGTCTCGGCCTTGGGCAGGATGCGTCGCCCGACGGCGACCACCGTGTCGGCCGCCAGCACAAAGCTTGGCGCATAGTCGGTCTCGGCCTTCAGCGATGCGAACGCCTTCTCGGCCTTTTCCTTCGACAGCCGTTTGGCCAGCGAGCGCGGATGCTCGGCACGCAGCGGCGTTTCGTCGATATCGGCTGGCAGGATGCGGTCCGGCTCGATGCCGGCCTGCTGCAAGAGTTCGATGCGACGCGGCGAACCCGAGGCAAGCACCAGCTTATGCAAAATGCTCATCGCGCTCGGGTCTTGATCTTACTTGAAACGGTAGGTGATGCGGCCCTTGGTCAGGTCGTATGGCGTCATCTCGACCAGAACCTTGTCGCCGGTCAGCACGCGGATGCGGTTCTTGCGCATGCGGCCGGCCGTATGGGCGATAATCTCGTGTTCGTTTTCGAGCTTTACCCTGAACATCGCGTTGGGCAACAATTCCGTGACGATACCCGGAAACTCGAGGACTTCTTCCTTCGGCATTCGATACCTTTGCTTGGATGACAGTTCCGGCGCCTAGAGCATGATGCCGAAAAGTGTGAAGCGGTTTTCCGACGACATCACGCTCTACTTCTTTGACCTAGAGTCGGATGATTTCAGGTCGGACAGGACCTGAAATCATCCGACTCCAGCCGGAATTTCGGCGGAACCTATATGATAATCGTGCGCTTGTGAACACGCTTAATCCGTCGCGTTTTTTGCTTCGGGAAGCAAAAAACGTCGGCTTATGCGTAACTTCAGCCGCTCGCGCACGTCGCGATAGCTTGCCATGATCTGTTCACGCGTGCCGTCGGCACCGGTCGGGTCCGGCGTCGGCCAGTATTCCACCTCGACGGCAAGCGAGCGGGTGAGTTCGAGTGCCGCATGGTGCGCCTCCGGCGCCAGTGTCACGATCAGGTCGAAATAGTCGTCCTCGAGATCGTCCAGCGTCCGTGGATGGCGTTCGCCCAGCGTCAGACCGTCTTCGGCAAGCACGGCATCGACGAACGGGTCGCGCTCGCCGGCGCGCACACCCGCCGAGGCGACGAAAATGGTAGCGGGAAGCATCCGGCGCGCCAGCTGCTCGGCCATTGGCGAGCGCACGGCATTCATGCCGCACAGGAACAGGACCGAGCGGGGCAGGGCGCCGGCGACCAGGATCAGCCCCGCCAGTGCAGCACGCAGACCAGCGTGAACAGCCGTCGCGCCGTGTCGAAGTCGATGTCGATCTTGCCGGAGAGCCGATCCATCAGCGTCTGCGAGCCCTCATTGTGCAGGCCACGGCGGCCCATGTCGATCGCCTCGATGTGGCTCGGCGTCGAGGAGCGGATGGCGTCGTAGTAGCTCTCGCAGATCATATAGTAGTCCTTGACGATGCGCCTGAGCGGCGTCAGCGACAGGATGTGGGTGACGACGGCGGCGCCGTCCTCGCGCGCCACGGCAAAGACCAGGCGGGACTCGGCCAGCGACAGCTTCAGCCGGTAAGGGCCTGTACCGCTGTCGTTGACAGGCTTAAAACTGTTCTCCTCGATCAGGTCGAAGATCGCCACCGCCCGTTCATGCTCGACATCGGGCGTCGAACGGCCGATCGATTCATCGAGTTCGACATCGATCAGTTTTGCGCGGGTTTGATCGTGGCCCGTCATGCCGGCCTACATGTTCAGACGTATGGCGACAGAGCGGCCATGCGCGTCGAGCCCTTCCGCCTGAGCGAGTGCGATCGCCGCCGGTGCCAGCATGCGCAACTGCTCCGGCCCGAGCTTCAGGACCGAGGTGCGCTTGACGAAGTCGAGCACGGAAAGGCCCGACGAGAAGCGCGCCGAGCGCGCCGTCGGCAGCACATGGTTGGAGCCGCCGACATAGTCGCCGATGACCTCGGGCGTGTGGCGGCCGAGAAAAACCGCGCCGGCGTTGCGCATCCTTGCGAGGAAGCCCTCGGCATCGTCGATGGCCAGTTCGACATGTTCGGCGGCGATACGGTCGACCAGCGGCAGCGACGCCTCGATCGTTTCGACCTCGATCACCGCGCCGAAATCGCGCCAGCTCGCCGCCGCCGTTTCCGCGCGCGACAGGCTCTGCAACTGGCGTTCGACCGCTTGTTCAACCGCTTTGCCGAAAGCCGGGTTGTCGGTGATCAGGATCGACTGCGACGACACGTCATGCTCGGCCTGGGCAAGCAGGTCCGCCGCGATCCACTCCGGATCATTGCCGCCGTCGGCCACCACAAGCACCTCCGACGGCCCGGCGATCATGTCGATGCCGACAGTGCCGAACACCCGCCGCTTGGCCGCGGCGACATAGGCATTGCCGGGGCCGACGATCTTTGCCACCGGCTTGATCGTCTGCGTGCCATAGGCAAGTGCCGCGATCGCCTGCGCGCCGCCGACGCGGTAGATTTCGGAGACGCCTGATATATCCGCCGCCACCAGCACCAGCGGGTTGACGATGCCGTGCGGTGCCGGCACGACCATGACGATGCGCTCGACGCCGGCTACCTTGGCCGGCACGGCGTTCATAAGCACCGAGCTCGGATAGCTTGCCGTGCCGCCCGGCACATAGAGCCCGACCGCCTCGATCGCGGTCCAGCGCGAGCCGAGCTCGACGCCGTCGGCATCCGTGTAGCGTTCGTCCTGCGGCTTTTGCCGCTGGTGGTGGGACCGGATGCGGTCACGCGCGAATTTCAGCACCTCGACCGTGGCCGGATCGGCCTCGGCATAGGCGCCGGCGATGTGTTCCGCCGAGACGGCAACGCCGAGCTCGGCGAGGTCGCCTCCGCCGAATTTCTGCGTGTAGTCGATCAGTGCCGCGTCGCCCTCGGCACGCACGCGCGCGATGATGTCGCGCACCACGGCGTCGACATCGGCCGATACCTCGCGCTTGGTCAGGAGAAAGGCGGCGAAACGCTGCTCGAAATCGGCGTCGGACTGGCGAAGCGTGATGGCCATCGTATGCTCAAGCCCTGTGTATGGGGCGCGACGTGGCTTCCCACGCGCCGCCAATATCGGCAAGGCGGGCCTCGATGCATTCGACATCGAGCATGATCGTGCCGCCGCCCGAAAAGATCAGTTCGACGATGCCCGCGGGCTTGCTGATCTCGATGAAGCTGATCGCCAGCAGGGAGAGAATTTCGGCCGGCTTGTCGCGCGCGATGCCGTTGGTCTTGGCGCCCAGCACCCGGTCGAAATGCAGCACGGCCTGCCGTCGCTCATTATGTTGGCGAAACAGGCCGGATTTGGCTTCCCACACGAAACGGTTCATGGTCAGCACGAAACGCTTGGCTTTGGGCAGGAATTCGAGGTCCGAGACCTTCATCACGGCGTCCTGGAGATGGGCCGAGACGATGCTCAGATCCTGGTCGTCGAGCGCGATGAGTTTTAAGACCATGCGGATTTCATACCTAGAGGTTGGCAACCAGCCTTTCTGTTAGGCGGTCTTTCCGATCGGTGCAACCGCGCCAAGAATGCTGCCAGAGGCAATTGCCTCAGGTTTTGCGCACCCCTCATCGGCCCTGCCGGCACTTCTCCCCCATATAGTGGCGGGAGAAGGACGCTTCGCAGATGATTTCGCCAAGCGACCGTGGATCGTTAAGCCGAAATACGCTCGATCACCGCGCCGCAATTGGAAAGCTTTTCCTCCAGCCGCTCGAAACCGCGGTCGAGATGATAGACGCGATTAACCGTGGTCTCGCCTTCGGCCGCCAGGCCAGCGATGACCAGCGAGACGGAAGCGCGAAGATCGGTCGCCATGACCGGCGCGCCTTTCAGCTTCGCCACGCCGTCGACGATCGCCGTCTGGCCCGAAAGCGTGATGTGGGCGCCGAGCCGAGCCAGTTCCTGGACGTGCATGAAGCGGTTTTCGAAGATCGTCTCGGTGATGCGCGACTTGCCCTTGGCCATGGTCATCAGGCCCATGAACTGCGCCTGCAGGTCGGTTGGGAAGGCCGGGAAGGGCGCCGTCGTCACATCGACCGGCGAAATGCCGGCGCCATTGCGCCTCACGCGGATGCCGGAATTGGTCTGCGTGATCTCCGCGCCCGTCTGGGAAATCACGTCGAGCGCCGTCTGCAGCAGCTCCGGCCGCGCGCCTTCGAGCACAACGTCGCCGCCGGTCATCGCCACAGCCATGGCATAGGTGCCGGTCTCGATGCGGTCGGGGATAACGCGCACGCGCGCGCCCGACAGCGCTTCAACGCCGTCGATGGTGATGGTCGGCGTGCCGGCGCCGGAAATCCTGGCGCCCATGGCGTTGAGGCATTCGGCGAGGTTGACGATCTCGGGCTCGCAAGCGGCGTTTTCGAGCACCGTCTCGCCCTTGGCGAGCGATGCCGCCATCATCAGCACATGGGTGGCGCCGACCGAGACCTTGGGGAAGGCGTAACGGTTGCCGACGAGGCGGCCATTCCGGGTCTTGGCGATGACATAGCCGGTATCGACATCGATATCGGCGCCCAGCGCCTGCAGGCCTTCGAGGAACAGATCGACCGGACGCGTGCCGATGGCGCAGCCGCCGGGCAGCGAGACCTTGGCCTCGCCCATCCGGGCCAGCAGCGGCCCGATCACCCAGAACGAGGCGCGCATCTTGGACACCAGCTCGTAAGGGGCGGTGGTATCGACGATGTTGCGGGCGGAGAAGTTGATGGTGCGCGAATAGCCCTCATTCTGCTTCTCGCGGCGGCCATTGACCGAATAGTCGACGCCGTGATTGCCGAGGATGCGGATCAGTTGCTCGACATCCGCCAGATGCGGCACGTTTTCGAGTGTCAGCGTATCGTCGGTCAGAAGCGAGGCGATCATCAGCGGCAGAGCGGCGTTTTTGGCGCCCGAGATCGGAATGCTTCCGGCAAGCTTGTTGCCGCCGACAATTCTGATGCGATCCATTAGAGAATGTCCCTCTCAGCCAGAAAAGGCCGGTTCAATCGTTTGAGTGTATCGGCCCGTCTAGACCATTGACCAATGTGGTTCAAGAAATAGGATTCGCGCACCCCGGCCCAAGAGTGGCCGATTTGAGTTAATCTTTCTTCATTTCCTTGGCCGCGCCGAGCCCGTCGGGCCGTTGGTCGGCCTCACCTGTGCGGCGCGAGCGCGACTGCGCCTTGCGCTTCTGCAGATTGGCGCGCAACTGTTCGGCGAGCCGGCTCTTGCGGGTTGTTTCGCTGCTTTTCGGTGGATTTGTCTTGTCGTTCATCATCCCGCCCCGGTTGGCGACCAGCCAACCCGCCATTCAGGGATAGCCAACATTGTGGCGCCGCCATGTCATGGAAAGCTATCCGGCAAAGGCTTTCACAGAAGCGTTGTTCTTGGCCTTGCGCTTGCCGGTTCGATATGGCAGAAGCCCGCCATCGGCGGCTGCGGTAGCTCAGTGGTAGAGCACTCCCTTGGTAAGGGAGAGGTCGAGAGTTCAATCCTCTCTCGCAGCACCAGATTATTCCCGAATCGACCACTCGTTGCGCTGGCGCTTCGAGGCTATTCGTCGCTAGCAGGCGAATGAAGGCACGCGCCGGAATCCGTGGATTGCCCATGGCGTTTGTTTCTTTTGCCTTACCGGGATGATCAACCTACGCCACCGACCAGCCGCCATCGTGAATTCCGGCATGCCCTGCCGGCCGAGTTGACGCCGGCATGTCCTGCGCTCGGCAGGTTTCATTGGCAAGGAGGGATCGTTCCCTGCTATTGCCCCAGGGATTCCGGGGCAATCGTCTGCCCCCCATGGAGCGTCAGATGGCCGTACTCACACGCCGCGCACTTCTGAAAACGGCAGCGTTTGCTGGCGCGAGCGGGCTCGGGCTTGCCGCGATCGGCAGGATTGGCGGCCGGGCGGCGTCCGCGCCTGAGCCGATGGTGCTGCGGACCGCGAAAATCCAGGCCAATCTGATGGATGTCGGCCAGACCAGGGATGTGCTGACCTACGGCAATGCCGGCATGCCGCCGGTGATCAGGATGAAAAAGGGCGAGCCTTTTGGCGCGCGCCTAGTCAACGCCATCGACGATCCGACAACCATCCACTGGCACGGCATTCGCCTGCCGAACAAGATGGATGGCGTGCCCTTCCTGGTGCAGCCTTACGTCTACACCGGCGACCATTTCGACTATGCCTTCACGCCGCCCGACGCCGGCACCTTCTGGTATCATCCGCATTGCAACACGCTGGAGCAGATGGGGCACGGCCTGACCGGTGTGATCGTGGTCGAAAACCCGAACGATCCGAAATTCGACGCCGAATTTGTCCTCAACCTGCGCGACTGGCGCCTTGGCGACGACGCTCAGTTCATCGACCAGTTCCGACCGCGCGATGCGGCCAGGACCGGCACTTACGGCACGGTGCGCACGGCGAACTGGCTCGACCAGCCACAATATGACGCGCCGGCCGGCGGGTTGGTGCGGCTGCGCGTTGCAATCACCGATGTCACCCGAATCTACGCCTTTCGCGTCGACGGCGCCGAAGCTGATGTCATCGCGCTGGACGGCAACCCGGTGCCGCGGCGGTTTGCACCCGACGCCCTATTGATCGGACCCGGTCAGCGTCTGGAACTCGCTGTCCGCATGCCCGACAACGAGGGCGCGCTTGTGACCTTGCGGGACGTCAGGGGCACCAAGCCGAAAGCCTTGGCGACGCTGCGCGCGGTTGGAGCTTCCCTCAAACGCGACAGCCGCGATCTCGCACCGCTGGAGGCCAATCCGGTGGCCGAGGTCGATCTCACCACTGCCCAGCATATTTCGCTGTCGCTCAGCGCGACGGCGGAGAACGTCCCGAGCGACAGCATCTGCGGCTCGCTCGGCTACAGTTTCTGGGCCATCAACAAAGTGCCGTGGCCGGGCGATACGCCCGATCCGACTGCGCCCTTGGCCGAACTGAAGCTCGGCAAAAGCTACATCGTCGACATGGAAAACCTGACGCCGCAATCGCATCCGATGCATTTGCACGGCATGAGCTTCAAGGTTTTGTCATCCTCGACACGGCCGGTGCAGCCGTTGATTTCGGACACTTATCTCATCCAACCCAATGAGAAGGTGAGCCTGGGCTTCGTCGCCGACAATCCCGGCGACTGGCTGCTGCACTGCCATATCATCGAGCATCAGAAATCAGGCATGACGAGCTACGTCAGGGTGGTTTGAAGCCGTCACGACAATGTCAATTCGCAACCCTGGGCCAATAATTCGCGGCGAATGCGGATTTCCCGGCGATTCCCTTGGAAATCGCCGGTCGCGAGTGGTTTCGTTGGCACAGGGGACCGGTCCCTGCTAATTCGGCCCCAAATCAAGAAGCTGTGGACATTCCCTGCATGACCAATGTCGCTTTGACGGGACTTGCCCGCGATCTCGCCAGACGCGCCGCCGAGGGCCGCCCCGTGCGCATCGGCGTCATCGGCTCGGGCGAAATGGGCACCGACCTGGTCACGCAAGGCATGCTGATGCCGGGCATTTCGGTCTGTGCCGTCTCGACCCGGCGCCCGCACACCGCGCGTGACGCCATCCGCATCGCCTATGGCGACGAGGCGATGGCGGTCGAAGCCGACACCGCATCGAAAGTCACAGACGCCATCGAAAGCGGCAGGATCGCCATCACCTCGAACGAGATGCTGGTGACCAATCCACTGATCGACGTGGTCACCGACGCCACGGGAAAACCCGGCGTTGCCGCCGATTTCGACCTGATGGCGATGGAGCATGGCAAGCATCTGGTGATGATGAATGTCGAGGCCGACGTCACCATCGGCTGCTATCTCAAGCAGCAGGCCGACCGGCTTGGCGTCGTCTATTCGGTCGGCGCCGGCGACGAGCCGTCAAGCTGCATGGAACTGATCGAGTTCGCGTCCGCACTCGGCCTGACCATCGTCTCGGCCGGCAAGGGCAAGAACAACCCGCTCAACCATGATGCCGTGCCCGACGACTATCGCGACGAGGCGGCCCGCCGCAACATGAACCCGCGCATGCTGGTCGAGTTCGTCGATGGCTCCAAGACCATGGTCGAGATGTGCGCCATCGCCAATGCGACCGGACTGGTGCCCGACGTGCCTGGCATGCACGGCCCCAAGGCCGACCGCGACGACCTCGTCAAGGTGCTGATCCCGCGCGAGGACGGTGGCCTCCTGCTGAAAAAGGGCGTTGTCGATTACACGATCGGCAAGGGTGTGGCGCCTGGTGTCTTCGTCATCGTCGAGGCGACGCATCCGCGCATCATCGAGCGCATGGATGACCTGCACATCGGCCATGGCCCCTATTACAGCCTGTTTCGACCATATCACCTGACCTCGTTGGAAGTGCCGCTGACAGCGGCCCGCATCGTGCTGTTCGGCAAGCCCGACATGGTGCCGCTGCCGAGGCCGGTCGCCGAGGTCTGCGCCGTCGCCAAGCGCGATCTCGCCGCTGGCGAGACCTTCGATGCGATCGGCGAAACCTGCTATCGCTCCTGGACCATGACCGTCGGCGAAGCCCGCGCCCAACATGCCGTCCCGGTCGGCCTGCTCGAGGGCGGCAAGGTGCTGAAACCGGTCAGGAAAGGCGAGTTGCTGACCGCCGACAATGCAGCGCCCGACCAGACGACCAGGTTGTTTGCGCTGCGCCGGCTGCAAGATGAGATGCTGTGGGGACATCCCTGATGTTCGTCGACACCTCCGTAATCGTCGCAATTCTTTCGGGAGAGGGGGATGCCGGCGAGTGGAGCGATCGGATCGCGGCTGCACCTCACAAGATTACGTCCGCGCTGGTTGTGCTCGAAGCGTCGATGCGGCTTTCTACGATGCTTGCTGTCGAACCGGTGGTCGCGGAAATGGCGATTGAGGCGTTTCTGCGCGAGGCCGAAATCGAAATTGTGCCGATCGACGCCGGCGATGCCAAATTGGCGATCCGGACGTTTTCGGACTATGGAAAGGGACGTGGGCATCCCGCGCAGCTCAATCTTGCCGATTGCCTATCCTACGCCTGCGCAAAGAGCCACCGCTCGGCGTTGCTCTACAAAGGCAACGACTTTTCGCACACGGATCTCGCCTAGCGAGATGTTCGCTCTACTTGCCCAGTTCGATCGACCTTAGTCGCGCCGCTTCCACCGCTTGCGTGAGCAGATTGGTCAGCCGGTCCTCGCCCATCAGCACGCCAAGCGCGGCCGCCGTCGTGCCGTTGGGGCTGGTCACCTGCTGGCGCAGCACACCCGGATCCTCGCGGCTTTCGGCGGCGAGCGATGCGGCGCCGTAGACGGTCTGCATGGCAAGCAGCTTGGCGGTTGCCGTCGGGAGCCCGGCCTTCTCGGCGGCAACGGTCAGTGCCTCGATGAAATGGAAGATGTAGGCCGGACCCGATCCGGACACGGCGGTCACCGCATCCATCAGGCTCTCGTCATCGATGGTGGTCACTTTGCCGCTGGCCGACAAGAGGTCGGCGACGAAACGCTTGATGTCTCCGGAAACCAGGGGATTGGAAAACACCACCATCATGCCCTTGCCGATGGCAGCCGGCGTGTTGGGCATGCAGCGCGCGATCGGCGCACGGTTGCCCAGGACCTGCTCGAAGGTAGCGACGGGCGTGCCGGCGGCGATGCTTACAAAAGTGGTGCGGCCGTCGCCGAAGCGCTTGTAGGCGGCGGTGACGTCACGGATCACCTGCGGCTTCACGGCGATGACGACGAGTTCAGGCACGGCATCCGCCGGAATACCTCCGGCTTCCGCCGCCGTGCCGCAGCCCAGAGTCGCCGCGCGCTGGCGCAGGTCTCCATTGGGCTCGACCACGAAAACCGCCGAGGGTGCAAGCTTGCCAGACTTCAACCAGCCCGAGAGCATGGCGTAACCCATATTGCCGCAGCCGGCGAGAACAAGCCTGATCGTCATCGAGAGCCCTCCTAGGAAAGGCCATGACATAGACGCTCGCGGATCGGTGGGGAAGCCCTCTCAGGACCGCTGGACGGGCATGCGCACCTCGATGGGCGTTGAGTGCGGTGAACAGCACCACCATCATGAAGCAATCGCCGAGATAGATGTTCTCCTTGCGCAGCGGAATGCGCATGTAGTCGCGCAACTGTGCGATGAGATAGGTCGCCACGCAAAGGGCAGGGATGCCCATCAGCACGATTCTGAAGCTTTCAGATGTGTTGAAAGTTACCGCAAACATGGCGTGAATTCCTGCCATCATCCTCCGCAAATTAACCTTTTGTTTCCCATGCCTGTTTAGCGTGGCTTAATGAATGGCCGACCGCCGCCGCCAAGCGACTAAAGAGTAAGCTCCACGACAATGGTCGACAGGAAAAACCGTGAGGACTGGAAGCGCGAGCGCTCCTTGCTGGCGCTTGGCGAGGCCTTGCGTGGCGAGGACGACGCGTCGCTGGTGTCGATAGGAGACCGCGCGGACCCCTCATGGCGCGAGGATGCCGCCACCCGACATCGCCTGGCCCGTTCCCGGCGCAAGACGAAGGCGAGCCCGCCGCAGTCTGTCGCCGGTGAGGCTTCGCGGTTCCCCCCTGACGAGGAGCAGCCGTTTGAAGCCGACGACGCCTGGCGTTCGCGGGGACAGATCGGCACCAGCGATCTGCCACCCGATATGCCGCGCGCAAGGCTGTCACCGGAAGAACCTCCAGCGGCGGGTCGCGCTCATGATGCAACCGGATCCCGCGCAACGGGCAGAGCCGGCCCGTCCTCCAATGGCGGTACGGACGAAAGCCCCGGGAGGATCGGCGCACTCATATCGAGATTGCGCAAGGCCATGTCCCGCAAGCCGTCGGCCGAAGCCGACGACCTGTCCAGCGAGTTCGGCCTACCCGCCTTCGCCGACAACGGACGGCCGCCCAACGTTCCGATATTCCCTACGTATCCGAAGCCTGGTTTCGGACCTCGGCAGGCGGCCGGCCTGGATTATTCGCAGTCGCCTTTCCAGCCAGGCCCCGAGGCCGGGTATGGGCGGCAAATGGCGTCGCCCTCGCGCTCGCCCCTGATGCCGCAATGGGGACTGCATCCAGCTCCGCCCTTGCCATCCTCCCCCTATGCGCAGCCGATGGGCTATCCTCCGGCGCAGCCCTGGTCGCAGGCGGGTCATACGCAAGCCACGGCGGGACCCTATGCGGCGCAGATGCCGTACCCGCCGTCGCCCGCTCCGACGCAGCCACCAGCCGCCCCGCATGCGAGGCCGATCCCGGTCAAGGAGGGTGGCGAACAACCATCGGTCGAAGAGATTCGCGCCAGCCTGCGCGAATTCCACGAAGCGGTCCGCGAACTCACGGAAAGCCGCACCCGTCGCCGCTACTTCTGAGCCACCAGATAGGTAGCGGAGGCCGAACAAAACCGTGCCGGTTTCGCGTAAACGGCATGGGAAGGCGCTTTGACGGGATTGCGAGCTTGTATTTTCGTGACAATGCCGCGCTGCAGATTGCCTGCGCCGCTGCATTATGTTCTCGAAAGCGGCGTTGGGCGGAACGACATTGAGGGTGGTCCATGGCCGAAGTGATTGACGGAAAGAGCGTTGCCGAAGACGTGGTGCGATCGGTCAAGGCGCTGACCGCCGAGCTGGTTGTCAAGGGCAAGGCAAAGCCAGGTCTGGCCGTGGTCATCGTCGGCGAGGATCCGGCGAGCCAGGTCTATGTCGCTTCCAAATCCCGCACCGCCAAGGAATGCGGCTTTCACTCGCTTCAGCACACGCTGCCGGCCGAGACGTCAGAGGCGGCACTGCTCAAGCTCATCGCCGAGCTCAACGCCGACCCGGCCATCAACGGTATCCTGGTCCAGCTTCCGCTGCCCGCCCATGTCGATGCCGGCAAGATCATCCAGGCCATCGCGCCGCAGAAAGATGTCGACGGCTTCCATTTCATCAATGTCGGCAAGCTCGGCACCGGCGAACTCGACACGGCGTTCGTTCCCTGCACGCCCGCCGGCTCTATGCTCCTGATCGAGCGCGTGCGCGGCAAGGACCTGTCCGGCCTCAACGCGGTCGTCGTCGGCCGCTCCAACATCGTCGGCAAGCCAATGGCCAATCTGCTGCTTGCCGCCAACTGCACCGTCACCATCGCCCACAGCCGCACCAAGGACCTGCCGGAGCTTGCCCGCACGGCCGACATCCTTGTCGCCGCCGTTGGCCGGCCGGAAATGATCAGGGGTGATTGGGTCAAGCCTGGCGCCACCGTCATTGATGTCGGCATCAACCGCATTCCCGCGCCCGAGAAGGGCAAAGGTAAGTCGCGTCTCGTCGGCGATGTCGCCTATGCCGAAGCGGCCAAGGCGGCGGGCGCGATTACCCCGGTGCCCGGCGGTGTCGGGCCGATGACCATTGCCATGCTGATGGCCAATACGTTAGCTTCGGCCTACCTTGCGGCCGGATTGAAGCGGCCTTCCTTCTGAGCCCGGGTTGACCCTGAAAGCCGCAGCTTTGCCGAATCCCACTATTTCCCCGGAACGGCCGGTCACGAATGATCCCGTTCAAGGAGGCCGGCAGTTCGCTTTCCTGCTGGTCGACAAGTTCTCTATGTTCTCACTGGCCGCCGCGATCGACACGTTCCGGTCGGCAAACCGCCTGCTCGGTCGCGATTTCTACGGTTGGACGACGGTGTCCGCCGATGGCGATCCGGTGATGGCCTCCAACGGCCTGCCGCTCAAGATCGACTACGCCGTCGCCGATCTGCCGCCGGTCGACATACTCTTCGTCTCGGTCGGCCTGACAACGGAATTTCCGGGCAAGAGCAAGGTTCTGGCGGCCTTGCGCAGCTGGGGCCGGCGCGGCAACGCGCTGGGTGCTTTGTCGGTCGGATCCTACCTGCTGGCCGAGGCCGGCCAGCTCGAAGGCTATCGCTGCACCATCCATTGGGAAAACCGCGCCGGCTTCGTCGAGCGCTTTCCCGACATCAACTGCACGGGCAATGTCTTCGAGATCGACCGCAAGCGCTACACCTGCGCCGGCGGCACCACCTCGATCGATCTGATGCTGGAGATCGTGCGCGGCGATTTCGGCTCCAACCTCGCCAATGGCGTCGCCAACCAGTTTCAGCACGAGCGCATCCGCTCCGCCGGAGACCGCCAGCGCGTCGGGCCGGAGCGTGACCTGACGGGCAAGTCGGAGAAGCTCAGGCGCATCGTCGAACTGATGGCCGACCATCTCGACGAGCCGCTGTCGGCGGTACAGCTCGCCAAGTCGGCGGGCCTTTCGGTGCGCCAGGTGGAGCGGCTGTTCCTGCGCCATCTCAACGTCACGCCCGGGCGCTACTATATGCGGCTTCGGCTGGAGCGGGCCCGCGAATTGCTGCGTCAGACCAACATGCCGATCCTCGACGTGGCGATCGCGACCGGCTTCACCTCGCATTCCTATTTTGCCCAGAGCTATCGGCTGCAATTTGGCCGCCCGCCCTCGGAAGAGCGCCGCACCACATACTGAATTAAGTGCGCAGAGCCCATGCAAGCTTCGTTACAGCGGTGGCTTGTGTCCCGGCACGCGCTCAAATAGCTTCAGCCGGCGGACGGGTGGCTATTCAGGAGATTTCGATGGCGATACTTGCGCGGAGCTTCGCTGCGGCGATCCTCCTTTTGTCGACGACGACATTCGGCTTTGCCGCCAACAAGGTCATCATCATCCTCGACGCGTCGGGATCGATGTGGGCGCAGATCGATGGCAAGCCCAAGCTCGAAATCGCCCGCGAATCGCTGAGGACCGTGCTTCAATCGGTTCCCGCCGCCGACGAGATCGGCTTCATGGCCTATGGCCATCGTGAGAAAGGCAGCTGCGACGACATCCAGCTTATCGTGCCGCCTCAGGCGGGCTCGGCAAGCGCCATCTCGGCGGCCGCCGACAGTATGAAGTTCCTCGGCAAGACGCCGCTGACGGCAGCCGTCAAGAAGGCGGCCGAAGCGCTGAGATACACCGAGGACAAGGCGACCGTCGTCCTCATTACCGATGGGCTCGAAACCTGCGGCGGCGATCCTTGTGCGCTTGGCAAGGAACTCGAAGCCTCCGGCGTCGATTTCACCGCCGATGTCGTCGGCTTCGGCCTGACCGCCGACGAAGGCAAGCAGATCGCCTGCCTCGCCGACAACACCGGCGGCAAATACATCCAGGCATCCGACGAGAAGGCGCTGCAGGAAGCGCTGGTCGAGACTGTGGCGGCCCCGGCACCAGCGCTCGAGCCAGCACCGGCACCAGCCCCTGAGCCGGCGAAGTCCGAGTTCAATTTCATGCCGACCGTTGTGCTGGCCGAGGGCGGCGATCCCGTCACCGACGGCAATGCCTGGGAAGTCTATAAGGCCAAATCGGACGGCACGCGCGGCGACAACATCACCACCGAATACGGCGACTACAAAGCCAATCTGGAACCGGGCGACTACATCATCGTCGCGCGCGACGGCGAAGCCAAGGTCGAGCGGAAGGTCAGGATCGAGGCAGGCCAAGTCTACAAGCCGCTGTTCACCTTGAATGCCGGCACGCTTATCCTGCATCCGCGTCCCAGCCAAGGTGCGGATGTCGTGAGCGGGGCGGCTGTCGTGATCGCCTATCCGGGCGTCGGCAACCCCCCGACCTATTATGGAGACACGAAAGTCGTGTTGCCGGCCGGCGACGAGAAAGTGACCGTCACGATCGGACAGGGCGTGGTCACGGAAACGATTCCGCTCGCTGCCGGCACGGTGATCGACAAGGACATTATCGTCGGCGTCGGCCATGTCCTTGCCAACGCATATTATGCGGCCGGAGGCGACAAGGCCGATGGTTCAGGCATCGGCTTCAAGGTGCTCAAGGCCAAGAAGAAGATCGATGGCACCCGCGACGAGGTCACGTATGCCTATGGCCCCGACAGCAAGTTCGACCTGCCGCCGGATGACTATGTGTTGATCGCGACGGTTGACCTCGCGGTCGTGGAACAGCCTTTCAGCGTCAAGGCCGGCGAGTTCCAGGACCTCAAGGTCGCCATGGATGCCGGCGTGCTGGCTATTACGGCCCCCGGCACCTCCAAGATCGAGATTTTCGAGACGAAGAAGGACATCAATGGCAATCGCAAGTCGATCGGCTACGCCTATGACGAGAAGTATCAGGCCGCGATAGCGGCGGGCGACTACGCGGTGGTCTCGGAGAAGCCGGACAACAGCAAGAAGGAAGGCACCGTGACCGTGAAGGCTGGCGAGCGGGTTGAATTGACGGTGCAATAAGGGTCGCGATTTCGACCAGCAAAAAGGGGCGGCCACGAGCCGCCCCTTTTTCATGCCGTACAGAATGCGTCAGGCGGTTCCGAACGCACCGGCGCCGTGGTCGGCACGCCCTACCAATTGGCGGAAACCGGCGAACAGCTCGCGGCCGAAGCCGAACTCGTTGCCGATCAGGTCGGCTTCGGCCGTGCGGCGCAGCGCGAGCTCGGTCCCTGGCACCAGCACCTCCAGCGTGCCGGCATCGGCGTCGAGGCGGATGACGTCGCCGTCATGGATCCGCGCGATCGGTCCCTCCTCGACCGCTTCCGGCGTCACATGGATCGCCGCCGGCACCTTGCCGGAGGCGCCCGACATGCGTCCGTCCGTGACCAGCGCGACACGCTGGCCGCGATCCTGCAGGATGCCAAGCACGGTGGTCAATTTGTGCAGTTCCGGCATGCCGTTGGCCTTCGGCCCCTGGAAGCGGATGACGGCGATGAAATCACCGGTGAGCGTGCCGGCCTTGAAGGCGTCGTTCAGCCCCTGCTGGCTGTCGAACACCTTGGCCGGCGCCTCGATGACGCGCCGCTCCGGCTTGACGGCCGAAGTCTTGATGACGGCATGGCCAAGGTTGCCTGAAAGCACCTTGAGGCCGCCGGTCGGCTGGAATGCCTTTTTGAACGGCGCCAGCACCTTTTCGTCGCCGCTTATGCGCGGCGAAGCCTCGCGCACCACGCCGCCGTCGGCGCCGAGCTTTGCCTCGACGGCATAAGGCCGCAGGCCTTCGCCCCACACCGTCTGCACATCCTCGTGCAGGACACCTTCGTCGAGCAGTTCGCGGATCAGGAAGCCGAGCCCGCCCGCCGCGTGGAAATGGTTCACGTCGGCAAGGCCGTTCGGATAGACGCGCGCGAGCAGCGGCACAGCTTCCGAGAGATCGGAAATGTCCTGCCAGGTCAGCGCGATGCCGGCGGCCGCCGCCATGGCGATCAGGTGGATGGTGTGGTTGGTCGAGCCGCCGGTGGCGTGCAGGCCGACGACGCCGTTGACGAACGAGCGTTCGTCGATCATCCGGCCGACAGGCGTATAGGCGTTGCCGAGTGCGGTGATCGCCAGCGCCCGCTTCGTCGCTTCGCGGGTCAAGGCGTCACGCAGCGGCGTGCCTGGATTGACGAAGGACGCGCCCGGCGTGTGCAGGCCCATGATCTCCATCAGCATCTGGTTGGAGTTCGCCGTGCCGTAGAAGGTGCAGGTGCCCGGCCCATGGTAAGACTTGGACTCGGCTTCCAAGAGTTCGGCGCGACCTGCCTTGCCCTCGGCATAGAGCTGGCGAACCTTGGCCTTCTCGTCATTGGGCAGGCCTGTCGTCATCGGCCCGGCCGGGATGAACACCGCCGGCAGATGGCCGAAGGTGAGTGCGGCGATCACCAGTCCCGGCACGATCTTGTCGCAGACGCCCAGATAGACGGCGGCGTCGAACATGTTGTGCGACAGGCCGATCGCGGCTGCCATGGCGATCACGTCGCGCGAAAACAGCGACAGCTCCATGCCGGGCTGGCCTTGTGTCACGCCATCGCACATCGCCGGCACGCCGCCTGCGACCTGGGCGATGCCTCCGGCCTCGTGCGCGGCCTGCTTGATCAGGGCGGGGAAGGTCTCGAAGGGCTGATGCGCCGACAGCATGTCGTTATAGGAGGTGATGATGCCGAGATTGGGCACCTTGTCGGCGCCGAGCGCCAGCTTTTCCGAGGGGCTGCACACCGCGAAGCCGTGGGCAAGATTGCCGCAGGACAGCACCGACCGGTTGGCGGTCTGGTTCGACGCTTCGGCGATACGGCTCAGGTAGCGCTCTCGGCCCGGTTTGGAGCGCTGGCGTATCCGCTCGGTGATGGCTTCGATATCGCGTCTTGCGGTCATGGCATCAGGTCCTTTCAGCCGAGGTCCCGGAAACATCCTCCCGCCGTTGCCGGGACCATTTGTAAACTTGAAATCAGGGCGCCCAGAAAACCTCCACGGGTTTGGGCGATGCGTCGAGCACGGCGCGGATCGGCTTGCGCGGTCCGGGCGCGACAGCGTTGTCGAAGGCGACGCGCTTGTCCTCGCCCTCTATGTGCAAGGCGAGGAAATCCGCATCGATGATGCGGGCGAGCGTCAGGGTCAGCCGCGGCTCTCCGGCGCTTTTGGCGTGGACCGGCAGGATCATCCTGTCGGAGGCCGGGTCGAGCAGCTTCGGCAGATCGTCGGCGTCAGGAAAGAACGAGGCGGTGTGGCCGTCTGGTCCCATGCCGAGCACCACGACGTCGAGCGGCCAGGGCAGGGATCGCAGTGCCGCATCGTCGGATGTCGCGGCATCCTCGATGCCGGCCGCCTCGTGATAGAGCGGAACGAAACGGGCGGCCTTGGCCGCGTTCTGCAGCAGGATCGCGGCAACCAGCCCGGCATTGGATCGCGGCGAGGAGGCCGGCACAAAGCGTTCGTCGACCAGCGTCACGATCACCTTGTCCCAGGCGATCGGCGCCGCGGAGAGATCGGCAAAGAACTTTGCCGGCGTCGTGCCGCCGGAGACAGCCAGCAACGCCGTGCCGCGCCGGTCGATCGCCCTCGTTAAGCGATCGGCCACCTTTGCAGCCAGCGCCGAGGCCAGCTGCGGACGGTCGGCAAAGGCATTCCAGTTATAGCTGGTGCTGTTCAATTGCTCTCGTGCCATGTCCGCCCGTCGCGTTCGATAAGCGCTATCGAGGCCGACGGCCCCCATGTGCCTGCCGTATAGCCCTGTGCTTCCTGCTTGGCGCCTTCCCAGGCATTCTGGATCGGGTCGATCCACTTCCAGGCGGCTTCCACCTCGTCGCGACGCATGAACAGGGTCTGGTTGCCACGGATGACATCCATGATCAGCCGTTCATAGGCGTCGGGCGCGCGGCCGTCGAAAGACTGCGCGAAACTCATGTCGAGCGAGATCTGGCGCAGCCGCATGCCGCCCGGGCCTGGATCCTTGATCATGATGAACTGCTTGACGCCTTCGTCCGGCTGCAGCCGGATGACCAACTGGTTGGCGAAGATCGGCCCCGCGCCGCTGTCGCCGAAGATCGAATGCGGGATCGGCTTGAACTCGATGACGATTTCCGAAACCCGGGTCGCCAGCCGCTTTCCAGTCCTGAGATAAAACGGAACACCTGCCCAGCGCCAGGTACCAATCTCGGCCTTGATGGCAACGAAGGTCTCGGTGTTGCTGTCCTTGCCGAGTTCCTCGACATAACCTTTCACCGGGCCGCCGGCCGACGCGCCGGCGCGATACTGGCCACGCACGGTGTGCTTCGGCGCTTCGTTGCCGTTGATGCGCTTCAGCGCCCGCAGCACCTTCAGCTTCTCGTCGCGCACGGCGTCGGCGTCCATCGACGAAGGCGCTTCCATGGCGACCAGGCAAAGCAGCTGCAGCATGTGGTTCTGCACCATGTCGCGCAGCGCGCCGGCCTTGTCGTAATAGGTGACGCGATCTTCCAGGCCGACGGTTTCGGCGACGGTGATCTGCACGTGGTCAATATGGGCGGAGTTCCACAGCGGCTCGTAGAGCGCATTGGCAAAGCGCAGCGCCATCAGGTTCTGCACCGTCTCCTTGCCGAGATAATGGTCGATGCGGAAAATCTGGCTCTCGTGGAAGTCGTCGCCGACTAGGTCGTTGAGCGCCTGCGCCGAGGCGAGGTCGCGGCCGATCGGCTTCTCCAGCACGATGCGCGAATTCGGCGTGATCAGATTGTGCTCTTTGAGCTTGTGCGAGATATCGCCGAACAGAGCCGGTGCCACGGCCAGGTAGAAGGCGCGGATGTGGTCGCTTTCGCCAATTGCCTTCTTCAACTTGTCGAAGCCGGCGCCGCTCGTCGCATCGGCCGGGACGTAGGAAAGCCGCGCCAGGAAGGTCTTCAACTCCTTGGCATCGATGTCGGCCGGTTTGACATGGTCCGAAATCGCCTGCCTGGCGAAGGCCTGGAACTCCTCGTCGCTCATTTTCGAGCGCGACGTGCCGATGATGCGCGTCGGCTCGGAGAATTGATGGTCGCGCTGCCGATAGTAGAGCGACGGCAGCAGCTTGCGCTCCGACAAGTCGCCGGTGCCGCCGAAGATGATGAAGTCGAAAGGGTCGACGGGGATGATCTGGCTGGTCATGGTCTGTCCGCTTTGACGCCGGTCGCGAGTACGCGGCTGATTTATTCTAATCGATTTAAATTTTCCAGTGCCATGCTGTCACATCGAGGACCAATCGCTGGATATTGATTCGGTCCACCTGTACGCTTGACACTGGCGCCACCTGGAGGCTTGTCGGTGAACGAAGACTCCAGAAGCTTTCGCAGTTGCAGCATAGAACGTGAATGTGACGAAAGCTAATGCGTGTCGCCCGGAAGTGTCCTCGGTTGCGGGACAACGACACGCATAAAATCAGAAGCTTACAGCAGGTCGGCGAATCCTATTCGGCGCGACATGCTGTAAGGGAGAAATCGGCGCTGTATCCGTCGCGGCACCGGCCGGACTGTCAGCCCTCTCGTGCAGCTGCGCGATGAACCCAAGGAGCGGTAAACGCATGCGTCTGGAAAACAAGGTCGCCATTATCACCGGTGCGGCATCAGGCTTCGGCGAAGGCATGGCCAAGCGCTTCGCGCAAGAGGGCGCCAGGGTCGTTGTCGCCGATCTCAACGCCAAGGGGGCGGAACGCGTCGCAGGCGAGATCGGCGACGCGGCGATCTGGACGCAGACCGATGTTTCGCTGCGCTCCGAGTTCGACGAGATGGTCTATGCGGCCAAAAGCGCCTTCGGCCGCATCGACATCATGGTCAACAATGCCGGGTTCACCCATCGTAATGGCGACATGCTCAAGGTCGACGAGGAAACCTTCGACCTGATCACATCAGTCAACATGAAGGCGATCTATCACGCTGCGCTTGCCGTCGTGCCGATCATGGAGCGGCAGGGCGGCGGCGTCATCCTGACCACGGCGTCCACCGCTGGCCTGCGGCCTCGGCCCGGCCTCACCTGGTACAATGCCTCGAAGGGCTGGGCGATCACCGCCACCAAGTCGATGGCGGTGGAGCTCGCGCCCAAAAATATCCGCGTCAACTGCCTCTGCCCGGTTGCCGGCGAGACCGGCATGCTGGAGAAATTCATGGGCGCCGACACGCCCGAGATCCGCGAGACATTCCGCGCCTCGGTCCCGCTCGGGCGGCTGTCGACCCCGCTCGATATCGCCAATGCGGCGCTATGGCTGGCTTCGGACGAGGCCGCATTCATCACCGGCGTGGCGCTGGAGGTCGATGGCGGCCGCTGCATCTGAATGCGGCGATGTTCGGATATTACGCGCCGGGCTTGACGTAGCTCTTGTACACCCAGCCGTGCTTGCCGTTGTAGACGATCTCGCACCACTTCTTGCAGCCTATCAGTTGCACTGAAGTCCGGGCAGGAACCGAGCCGATGGGGGTTGCGCCCTTCTTTGGGGCACTGCGCATGGTCACAGTCCTTAGAATACGGCCGCTGCCCACTGCCGCCGCCATGCGCGGCTTCGCTTTGGCTGCGTTGTCCTCGTCTTGTGCATTTGCGGGTTTTTGGTCCGCCACTTGCGGCTGCGTCTCCGGAATGGCGGCGGTCTGCGCGCCATCGGGATTGCTGCTGTTCGCAGGTGGGCTCGGCGCGGCAACTTTGGCAAGCTCGTCGGTGGCATCGGTATCAGTAGACGATTGGGCGAATGCTGCCGCTGTTTTGTCAGGCGTCGGCTCAGGCTGCTTGGCTACCTGGCTGGGGGCAGCCTGATCGGGATCTGCTGCCGCGGCAGCAGCCTTCTGCTGTGCCCCGGTCCAGCGAGGATCGTTGGCCGCAAGCGCTTGTATGTTGCCCGCCGCCGCTACCATGGTCGGTGGGACCTGGCTGGACTTGCGCTCTACCCGCGGTGTCACGGCAGCCGCTGTCACCGTAGTTCCCGAAGGGGAAACTTTCGTCGTCTTCACCGGAATGCTCGGAATGCTCTGCTCGGGGCTGGCGACCGCTTGCCTCTCGCTGGTCGGCAATGCCAGCCAGAGTGCCACCGCGGCAACGCCAAGCAGAGCGGCGGTACCGACCGCGGCAATGACCAGGTGCGAGTTCGAACGGACTCCCTGCCAGAATGACGGGCGCATGTCATAGCCGAACTGCATGGCAAAGCGCCGACGTTCCGGAGCACCGAAACTGAAGGGCTCTCTCACTCTCGCCACCTCCATAAGCGGGCCGGTGTTCTTTCGATCAGATATCGCAAATCATGCGTTCGATCAGCATCGGTCCCAAAACGCGGGCAGGCCCGCAACAATCCCCGAACAATCGCCCAGACGCGGACCTTTCGCCCGCGATTGTGGCATCAGTACGCCATTATCAAGGATTCTGCGCCTTCGCCGGCAATTCCGCAATGTGTCGCCCGGGCAACAAATGTTACATGGATATTACAATATTACATGAGATCGTGATCGCATGGGATAAAGGCCATCCAATCCTGCCTAAAGCACGTCGCGTGGAAACGGACTTATACAACGCGTTTTTAGATCTTGTTTTGATGCGCGTCGTTCTTCCCAGGCAGATCACTTTTGCACGACGCATTAGATCCTGTCCCGCAGCGCAAACCAGTTGAGCGCGAGGAAAAGCAGCGGCGCCCGAAACCGGCGACCGCCAGGAAATGGCGGAATTTTCAATTCCTCGATCAGCTTCAGCCGGTCGCGGTTGCCGGTGACGGTTTCGGCATAGAGTTTGCCGAAGAAGTTGGACAGCATGACGCCGTGACCCGAATAGCCGCCGGCCGAGATCACATTCGGCATCACTTCGCGCACGAACGGCTTTCTTGGCACCGTGATCCCAACATAACCGCCCCAGCCGTGGGTGATCTCGACATCGCTCAGCGCCGGATAGAGTTCCGCGATCTGCCGGCGAATATGGATGTGGATATCCTTCGGATCGTTGACGCCATAGATCTCGCGTCCGCCGAACAACAGCCGGCCATCCCTGGATTTGCGGAAATAGCGCACGACGAAACGGGAATCATCGACCGATTCGCCCCCCGGCAACACTTTCGATTCCGACCCCAGCGGCATTGTCGCGCCGATGAAGGATCCGATCGGCATGATGTGCGCGGCACTCACCGGCTCGAGCGTTCCGCCATAGGCATTGACCGCGATCAGGCATTTCTGCGCCGAGATCGTCCCTCTCGGCGTGGAAACCCTGACCTTGCCCCCCGCGGATATGATGCCGGTCGATGGCGTTCCTTCGAACAGGTGCGCGCCGGCTTGTGCCGCCACCCGCGCGGTGCCGATCACCAGCTTCATCGGATGGATATGGCCGGTGCCGGTGTCGCGCGTGCCGCCGAAATAGGCGCTCGAGCCCAGCCGTTCCGCCGTCTCCTTCGCATCCATGAAGGAGATATGCGGGTAGGAGAAACGGCCGGCCATGATCTCGGCATGGGCCTTGTAGTCGTCGACATAGCGCGGCTTGTGCGCAACCGAAAGCTGGCCCGGCATGTAGTCGATATCAATCTGGTGGATGGCGGCGAAGTCAAGCAGGTGGGCTTTGGCCTCTTCGGCAAGGTCGAACAGCGCCTTGGCGCGGGAAAGACCATATTCGGCCTCCAGATCCTCCGCCCAGGCGCGCTGGCCGGTGCCAAGCTGGCCGCCATTGCGTCCCGAAGCGCCATCGCCGAAGCGATGCGCCTCGATCAGCACCACGTCCGCTCCAGCCTTGGCCAGATAAACCGCTGCAGACAGGCCAGTAAACCCGCCGCCGATGATGACGACATCGCAGATCCGGTCGCCGTCGAGCGCCGGATATTCAGGCCGTTGCCCAGCCGTGTCCTCATACCAGGATCGGCCAGGGGAGATTGGGGATTGATAAGGCATGATGTGGCGAAGACTCGAGGGAGTTTGGAAGGAATAGAAGAGAAGTAGCGGAAAAAACCGATATTGTTTCTATTCGCTATTCGCCTCTTCAGACGTTGAGCAGCAGATATTCCCGCTCCCACGGACTGATCACTTCCATGAACGTCTCGAATTCCGCGCGCTTGATCGCGGCATAGGTGGCGGCGAAGGACTTGCCCAGCAACGCGCAGAGTTCCTCGTCGCCTTCGAACAGGTCCACGGCTTCGAGCAGGCTGCGCGGCAGGTCTATCTCGTCCGCGTTGGCGGTTGTCAGCACGGGCGGCTCGGCCTTGATCTTCCTGGTGATGCCGATCAGCCCGCAGGCGAGCGAGGCTGCCAGCGCCAGGTAGGGATTGGCGTCGGAGGACGGAATGCGGTTCTCGACGCGCCGCGCCGCGGGGTCGGAGCGCGGCACCCGGAACGCCGTGGTGCGGTTGTCGTAGCCCCATTTGTTGTTGACGGGAGCCGACGCCGCCTGCGTCAGCCGCCGGTAGGAGTTGACGTAGGGCGCGAACATCACCAACGCGTTCGGCACGTGCTTCTGCATGCCGCCGATGAAATGGAAGAAATCCTCGGTTTCGGAACCATCCTCGGCCGAAAAGATGTTCCTGCCCGTCTTCTTGTCGACGATCGACTGGTGGATGTGCATGGCGGAGCCCGGTTGGCCCTGGATCGGCTTGGCCATGAAGGTCGCGTAGATCTCGTGCTTGAGTGCCGCCTCACGGATGGTGCGCTTGAACATGAACACCTGGTCGGCAAGTTCGATCGGGTCGCCATGGCGCAGATTGATCTCGAGCTGGCCGGCGCCCTCTTCGTGGATGAGCGTGTCGATCTCCAGCCCCTGGCTTTCGGAGAAATGGTAGATGTCGTCGATCAGTTCGTCGAACTCGTTGACGCCGGCGATAGAATAGCCGGCGCCGCCGCCGATCGCGCGGCCCGAGCGGCCGACGGGCGGGGTCAACGGATAGTCCGGGTCCGGATTCTTGCGCACGAGGTAGAACTCGATCTCGGGCGCCACGACCGGCTTCAGCCCAAGCCTGTCATAGGCTGCAAGGACGCGCTTCAGCACATTGCGCGGTGTGAACTCGACCGAGCGGCCGTCCTGGTGGACGAGGTCGCAGATCACGGCGGCCGTCGGGTCTTCTTCCCAAGGCACCACGGTCAATGTCGACAAATCCGGCATTAGCTTGAGGTCGCCGTCGTCTTCAGGGTAGTGGAAGCCGTTGCCGTCCTCTGGATAGCCACCGGAAATCGTCGTCATGAAGACGGCCGAAGGCAGCGCCAGCGAAGTGTTGGAGGTGAATTTCTTCGACGGCATCATCTTGCCGCGCGCCACGCCAGCCTGATCGGGTGTGATGCATTCGATATCCTCGATGCCGCGCCATTCCAGCCAATCGCTGACTTCCTTCCAGTTCTTCACACCACGCAGGTTTTTCACAAAGGCAGGCGTGCGCGCCCGTCCTCCGCGGCTCGACGGACGGACTTCCTTTTTTGCAGGCGGCATCATTCACCAGATTGAGTTGCGGATTTCGGAGTATAGCCGTGCCGCGCGATGGAAGGGAAGGGAGCCACCGCCGGCATTTTCCGTTGCAGGTTGAAAACCGCCCGCCGCTCGGCTTAGGTTTGGTGTCTTCCCGCATTCGAGAAGCCGGTGATGCGAACCAGCAGCGAACTGACCACGATCGGCTTCGATGCCGACGACACGCTTTGGCAAAACGAACAATTCTTCCGCATGACGGAGAAGCGCTTTGCCGCCATGCTGGCCGATCATGGCGAGGAGAAGCAGATCTCGGCGCGACTGCTGGAGGCCGAGAGGCGCAATCTTGCGATCTATGGTTTCGGCATTAAGGGATTTACGCTCTCGATGATCGAAACGGCGATCGAGGTCACCGACGGGCGCGTGCCGGCCTCGGTCATATCGGAGATTCTCGACGCCGGTCGCGAGATGCTGGGCCATCCGATCGAGCCCTTGCCCTATGCGCGCGAGACGGTCGAGAAACTCGCCGGCACCTTCCGCCTGGTGCTGATCACCAAGGGCGATTTGTTCGATCAGGAGCGCAAGCTGGCCGGCTCCGGGCTGGGCGATCTGTTCGATGCCGTCGAGATCGTCAGCGACAAGACGGCCGCGACCTATGCGCGCCTCTTCAACCGCCATGGCGACGGCCCGGCGAGGAGCATGATGGTCGGCAATTCGCTGAAGTCGGACGTGGTGCCCGCCATCGAGGCCGGCGGCTGGGGTGTCCATGTCCCGCACGAACTGACCTGGGTGCTTGAACATGTCGAGGCGCCAGTCGCAGAGCCGCGTTTCCGCCAGATATCGGATCTCGGTCAATTGCCGGAACTGATAGAAAGCATCGCGAAGCCAAGCTGATCGCGACTGCGATTATTTGCTTTTTGAATAAATCCGGGCGGAAAACCGCGGCACCACTGTCCCGGAATTGTCTCAGCGGTTGATCAGGCGATCGATCACCGGTTGCAGCCGTTCGGGCGTGATCGGCTTTGCCACTACCACGTCGACGACTTTCGCCAGGCCAAGGCTCTCCGGCGTGCCATTCTTGGTTGAAAGCAGGATCACGGGAGGAAGCGATTTGCCCGAAGTCCGGCGCAACATTTCGATGCCGGGCATCAGATTGTCGCAGTCCTTGTTGTCGGGGCCACCATCGAGGACGATCGCTCCCGGCACCAGCGTCCGCAAGGTTTTCGCTGCGATATCAGGCGGTTCCGAGATTGGCCTGAGCCCGGACCGTTCGACGATCTTCGATACGACGACCCGGTTGATCGGCGATTTCCCGACAACAAGCACCCGCGAGAGATCGCGGATCGTGTTGGTGCTTGAATCCCGGGTCCCCAGATTCACATGTTTTGCGGTCTCGCTCTCGCGGTTCACTGGGCACCCAAGTCGGCCAAGAAGTTCGCCCCCATTTCAATGCAGAGTTGAAATCTGGGCGACAATTGGCGTGAGATCGCACCCTTGTCAAGTTGAAATAAAAGAACCTGGAGGCGTCCTCCGTAACAGTGGATTCAAAGCAACAGTACTGTACTGCTCTGTCCATGGCTTGGTTGCGTAAAAATAAAATTCACCTGCGCATTCATTGCGCAGGTGAAAGGCCGCCTAGACGATTTCGGATCAGCCATGGCTCTGTTGCGTGACGATGACCGGGATCAAAAGGTCACCCCAATTGCCGTCACCGCCATGATGCCTTGCGGAGCGCACGAGCTCCACCGAGACGCCCGCCTCCACCGCCTTCATCACCGACTGGTTGAGCCTGTGCAGATCGTTGGCCAGCATGCGGATCGTCGCCTGCTGGTCGACGCTCATCGTGGTCGATTGCTCTTCTGCCCGTTCCTTGACGCGGCTTATCGATGCCATTGGTCGTCTCCTATGTCCTTGCCCTCTCGGGCGTTTCCTCTGTTGGTCGTCTTTTTTGGCGAACTCACTCCGCCGCCGGCTTGAACTGCGCGTGCTCGGTCGACTCATGCATGGCGGTGGTCGATGACCGGCCCCCGGTGATCGCCATCGAGACGGCATCGAAATAGCCGGTGCCGACCTCACGCTGGTGCTTGGTCGCGGTATAGCCATTGGCCTCCGCCGCGAATTCCGCTTCCTGCAACTCGGAATAGGCCGACATCTGCCGCGCCTTGTAGCCGCGGGCGAGTTCGAACATGCCGTAGTTGAGCTGGTGGAAGCCGGCCAGCGTAATGAACTGGAACTTGTAACCCATGGCGCCCAGTTCCCGCTGGAACTTGGCGATCGTCGCGTCATCGAGGTTCTTCTTCCAGTTGAACGACGGCGAGCAATTATAGGCGAGCAGCTTGCCTGGATGGTGCCTGCGCACCCCCTCCGCGAATTTCTTGGCCTGCGCCAGGTCGGGCTTCGAGGTCTCGCACCAGATCAGGTCGGCGTGCGGCGCATAGGCAACGGCCCGTGCGATACAAGGCTCGATGCCGTTCCTGACCTGGTAGAAGCCTTCCACCGTACGGCCGGCATCATAGTCGACAAAGGGCTGGTCGCGCTCATCGATATCGGAGGTGAGCAGTTTTGCCGCTTCCGCGTCGGTGCGCGCCACGACCAGGGTGGGCGTGGCCATCACGTCGGCCGCGAGTCGCGCGGCGTTGAGGTTGCGGATATGCGCCGCGGTCGGGATCAGCACCTTGCCGCCGAGATGGCCGCACTTCTTCTCCGACGCCAGCTGGTCCTCATAGTGGACGCCGGCGGCACCCGCCTCGATGAACGCCTTCATGATCTCGAAGGCGTTGAGCGGGCCGCCGAAGCCGGCTTCCGCGTCGGCGACGATCGGCGCGAACCAGGTCTCGACCGAAAGCCCGTTGCCTTCGGAGGTCTCGATCTGGTCGGCGCGCTGCAGCGTGCGGTTGATGCGCTTGACCAGTTCGGGCGCCGCATTGGCCGGATAGAGCGACTGGTCCGGATACATCGCCGAGGCGGTGTTCGCGTCGGCGGCAACCTGCCAGCCCGACAGATAGATCGCCTTCAGCCCGGCGCGCACCTGCTGCATCGCCTGGTTGCCGGACATGGCGCCCAATGCGTTGACGAAGTCCTCCTCGTGGATGAGCTTCCACAGCCGGTTGGCACCCATTTCGGCAAGGCTCTGCCTGATCTGCACCGAACCTCGCAGCCGCTTCACATCCTCCGGCGAATAGGGACGTTCAATGCCGTTGAAGCGGCCTTCAGGCGCCGACGGGACGAGGTTGTAAAAATCAGTCATTGGTTCGCTCCGAAGGGTTTCTGCACGACGTCCGCGCGCCAGTTGTCGGGGGCACTTCTATGTGACTGAATTTACATTGCGACGCAAAATGAGCCACAAAAATCAGGAAACCTCGCCGGACATAAGGGAAAATCTGTGTTGTGTTTGACAGGAAGGCACTGTAAATTTGTCAATCCTGTAAAGACAAGCAGGCTGGGATCGCGGCTGATGTCGTGTAAATTCCTGTCAAGGATAGTCGATGGCTGATCAGAAGATTTTCGCCGGGCCGCGCATTCGCCGCATCCGCAACGCCAAGGGCCTGACCCAGACGGCAATGGCCGAGGGGCTCGGCATCTCGCCGTCCTATCTCAACCTGATCGAGCGCAACCAGCGGCCGCTGACTGTGCAGTTGATCCTGAAGCTGGCCTCCGTCTACAAGGTCGATCCGCACGACCTTCAGGGCGAGGCAAGGGGATCGGTCGCTGCCCTGAAGGAGGTGTTCACCGATCCGCTGCTGGTTGGCGAACTGCCGGGAGATCAGGAACTGATCGAGCTTGCCGAGGCGGCACCCAATGCCTCCGCCGGGGTGATAAAACTGTTCCGCGCCTATCGCGAGCAGGCCGAGCGGCTGTCCGACATCAACGAGCTTCTGGCGCGCGAGGGTCGGACGACAGCGCTCTCCGGCGCCCGCCTGCCGATCGACGAGGTGCGCGAGATTTTCGAGCGGCGGCCGAACCATTTTTCCTCGCTCGAGGAAGAGGCCGAGGCGTTCACGTCGGTGCTGGATCCCGGCGACGACCTCTTTGGCGCATTGAAGGCATGGCTGAAGCGCGAATATGGCATTGTGGTCAAGGTTCTGCCGGTCGCCACCATGCCGAACTGGCGCCGCCGCTACGACCGCCACTCGCAGCGCCTGTTCCTGTCCGAGCGCCTGTCACCATTCGACCAGTTGCGTGAAGTCGCGATGGAGGCCTGCCTGATCCGCATGACCGTCGCGATCGCCGGCGAGATCCAGGCGCTGAGGCTGGCCACGGACGAGGCGCGCCGCCTTGCCCGCTTCGAACTCGGCCGCTATGCCGCCCACGCGCTGATGATGCCCTATCAGCCTTTCCACGCGGCGGCCGTTCGCTCACGCTACGACATCGAAGTCCTGCGCTCGCGCTTTGGTGTCTCTTTCGAGCAGGCGGCAAACCGGCTGACCATGCTGCAGCGGCCAGGTGTTTCTGGCGTGCCCTTCTTCATGCTCGAGGTCGACAATGCAGGAAACCGCTTTCGCAAGGCCGGCAGCCAGGGCTTTCCGCAAAGCCGCTTTGGCGGCGGCTGTCCGAAGCTTCCCGTGCATGTCGCCTTCACCCAGCCCGGTCAGGTCTTCGTCGAGGCGGTGGAAATGCCTGATGGCGCCGAGTTCCTGTGCATCGCCCGCACGCTGGAGGGGCCGCAAGGCGCATTCTCCGAACGCCCGCGCCGCACGGCACTGCTACTCGGCTGCGACATCGGCTTTCGCGACGACATCGTCTATGGCGCGGTGCTGCCTGGCGCGGCAGTCGGCGCGAAGGTGGGGGCAGGCACCATCGCGGCGACGCCTGTCGGCCCGGCCTGCCGGCTTTGCGAGCGCGTCGGCTGCCTGGCGCGCGCCGAGCCGCCGGTGACGCGACCCCTCGGCCTCGACGAGATGGTGACCGGCCTGAGCGCGTTCGATTTTCAGTAACGCTGCGGCAAAGGTGCCACAATCGTCGCCGGTCTCTGGATCACCCGCGGCTTAAGTCTTTGCGTTACGTGAACAGAGTAGTTTTTTGTCGTCCCTTGCGCATCGTCCCGTCCACAAAAGCTCGACAGTCGCGCCCATGACAGACACAGCATCATCTCCGACCCTTGTTGCATCGACCGGCCTTGCTACCTCGACAGTCTCGCTGCGCGACGAACGCGTCGGCATGCTTCTGGTCTTCCTGTCAGCGCTGATGTGGAGTTTCGGCGGCACCATCGCTCGCTTCATCAGCGCCGGTGACAGCTGGACGGTTATTTTCTGGCGTTCCGTTTGGGCCGCCGCCTTCCTGCTCTGCTTCATGGTCTGGCGTGACGGCTGGCGCGGCATGGTGAAGTCATTCCGGGACATGGGCTTGCCAGGCATTGCTGTGGGATTCTGCTTCGCCATTGCCTCGACCTCGTTCGTCGTGGCGCTTGCCTATACAACCGTCGCCAACATCCTCTTGATGCAGGCCGGCGTGCCGCTCCTGGCGGCCTTGTTTGCCTGGGCACTGTTTCGCGAAAGAGTAACCGTCGCGACCTGGATGGCCATTGCCGCCGTTATCGCCGGCGTAGCCATCATGGTGTCGGAATCACTGGATGGTGCCGTCTCGCCCATAGGCGATGGACTTGCGTTGCTGATCGCGTTCATGTTCTCGATCGCCACCGTCATCACCCGGCGCTTCTCCAGCGTGCGCATGACGCCGGCGACCTGTCTCGGCACGATCCTGGCGGCGGGCTTGGCTGCCTCGCAAGCCTCGACCTTCATGGTGTCGGCCGGTGACATGTGCTTTCTCTTCGTCTTCGGCGTGGTCAATCTCGGCCTTGGCCTTGCTTTCTTCGCCACCGGCGCGCGCCTGATCCCGGCGGCGATCGCGGCACTGCTCGGCACGTTCGAGCCGATCCTGGGGCCGATATGGGTCTGGCTCATCCATTCCGAGGTGCCGTCCGGGCGCACCATGATCGGCGGCGCGGTGGTGGTCACGGCGCTGCTTGTCCATATTGGGCTGGAATTCAAGCGCCAGGCGCGGCCGCAGCGGGCTGGGGTCACCGGAGTGCCTTCGCCTAATTGATGCCGGCGCCGAAGCTTTGCCCATTGACAATGTCGCTGCCGCCCGGGCAGGCTGGGACTACGGCAACAACAAGACAGGCTTATCTTGCCAAGTCTCCCCGGCGGCTCGATCGAGACCGGACCACATTCTTGTATCTCTCTCCGCGCGGCGGCGAAAGCTTCTGACGGCACCGCAATTCCTTCCCGCCCCGAACGACCGGGTTGCCGCAGGCGGCGTGCCGGATGGCGCTTGTCGGCCTCTGGAAAGCTCAATAGTCTGAAGCAAAATGCCCGGCAGCGCGGCATGTCGCGACGCGCCGGCAATGGAACACTCACCAAAGGAGAATAGCATGATCCGCAAAGCGCTCTGGCTTTCGGCAACCTCGGTATTTCTGGCGCTTTTGACGCCCGCCGGTCACGCCGCGGACCGCGTCGTCAACGTCTTCAACTGGTCGGATTATATCGACAGTTCGATCATCGACGATTTCACCAAGAAGACCGGTATCAAGGTCGTTTACGATACCTTCGATTCCAACGAAATCCTCGAAACCAAACTGCTCGCCGGCGGCAGCGGCTACGACGTCGTCGTGCCGAGCGGCAATTTCCTGGCTCGCCAGATCCAGGCCGGTGTGTTTCAGAAGCTCGACAAGTCGAAGCTGCCGAACCTCGCCAACATGTGGGATACAGTTACGGAGCGCACCGCCAAATACGACCCCGGTAACGAATACTCGGTCAATTACATGTGGGGCACGGTCGGCATCGGTTACAACACCAAGAAAGTGCAGGCAGCGCTCGGCACCGACAAGATCGACAGCTGGGATGCTTTCTTCAATCCGGACAGCCTGGCCAAATTGAAGGATTGTGGCGTCTATGTGCTGGATTCTCCATCCGACATCCTGCCGGCGGCGCTGAAATATCTCGGTCTGGACCCCAACAGCACCTCGCCCGACGATATCGCCAAGGCCGAGGAAGCTCTTCTCAAGGTCCGTCCCTATATCAGGAAGTTCCACTCGTCCGAATACATCAACGCACTTGCCAATGGCGACATCTGCCTGGCGGTCGGCTGGTCGGGTGACGTGTTCCAGGCTCGCAACCGCGCGGTCGAGGCCAAGCAAGGCGTGGAAATCGGCTATTCCGTGCCGAAGGAAGGCGCCCAGATGTGGTTCGATCAGATGGCGATCCCCGCCGACGCGCCGCACGTCGCCGAGGCGCTTGAATTCATCAACTACATGATGACGCCGGAAGTGATCGCCAAGTCGTCGAACTATGTCCTTTATGCCAACGGCAACAAGGCATCGCAGCAGTTCGTCGACAAGGCGCTGCTCGACGATCCCTCGGTCTATCCGGACGCCGCGACCTTGCAGAAGCTCTATACCGTCCAGCCTTACGATCCCAAGACGCAGCGCATCATCACGCGCAGCTGGACCAAGATCGTCACCGGCCAGTAGGCAATCCGACGCGACCCCGGCAGCCAACTGCCGGGGTCGATTTCTTTTGAGGAATAAAAAGTACGGAGTGGGGATATGAAATCGCTTGGCAGCATCCGCAGGGACTTCGCGCCATGGAACGACCCGAAGGCCAAGCCATATATTCAGTTCGACGGCGTCACCAAGAGGTTCGGCGACTTCACCGCCGTCAACAATCTGTCGCTGACCATTTTCGAGCGTGAATTCTTCGCGTTGCTCGGCGCCTCGGGTTGCGGAAAGTCGACGCTGCTCAGGATGCTTGCCGGCTTCGAGGAACCGACAGCCGGTCGCATCCTGCTCGATGGTCAGGATCTGCGCGGCATTCCGCCCTATCGCCGGCCGGTCAACATGATGTTCCAGTCCTATGCCCTGTTCCCGCATATGACGGTCGAGAACAACATCGCCTTCGGCCTCAAGCAGGAGGGCATGCCGAAGCCCGATATCGAAAAGCGCGTCGCCGACATGCTTAAGCTGGTCAAGCTCGAGCAGTTCGCCAAGCGCAAGCCGCACCAGCTCTCCGGCGGCCAGCGCCAGCGCGTCGCGCTTGCCCGCTCGGTCGCCAAGCGACCGAAGGTGCTGCTGCTCGACGAGCCGCTCGGCGCGCTCGACAAGAAACTGCGCGAGGAAACCCAGTTCGAACTGATGGATCTGCAGCAGGAGCTTGGTCTCACCTTCGTCGTCGTCACCCATGACCAGGAAGAGGCGATGACGATGGCCGATCGCATCGCCATCATGGACAAGGGCGAGGTGATGCAGGTTGCGACACCGGCGGAGGTTTACGAGGCTCCGACGTCGCGCTTCGTCGCTCATTTCGTCGGCAACGTGAATATGTTCGAGGGCAAGGTTGCCGAGCGCACCGACAAGACAACACACATCACCGGCGCGACCGGAGCCCAGATCGTCGTCGAGAATGGCGCCGCCGCAACAGGCGCCGACATCATCTTCGCCATCAGGCCGGAAAAGATCAGGGTTTCGTCGAAGAAGCCGGCCGATGCCGTCAACGCGCTGGAGGGAGAGGTTTACGACATCGCCTATCTCGGCGACATGACCGTCTATCACGTCAGGCTGGATGACGGGCAGATCGTGCGGGCAAGCGCCATGAACGCGGCTCGTGTGACCGAGGATCCGCTGACCTGGAACGACCGTGCCTGGGTGTCCTTCCGGCCCGACGCCGGCGTCGTGCTGGCAAGGTAGGGGCGGGCATGTCCAATACCGCCGTCGCCGATGCCGCTGCGCCATCGACTGCCGCCAATCCGTTCCTGACGCGTTTGGGTGCCGGCTTCGTCAGCCGGCTCGTCATCATCGTTCCCTATCTCTGGCTGCTGTTCTTTTTTCTCATCCCCTTCGTTATCGTCTTCAAGATCTCGCTGTCGCAGACGGCTATCGCCATGCCGCCCTATACGCCGGTGCTCGATTTCAGGGACGGCGTTTCCGGTTTCTTCGCCGGCTTTCGCGACCTCAACTTCGACAATTATGTCTGGCTGACGCAGGACGCACTCTATTTCAAGGCCTACCTCACCAGCGTCGTCATCGCTGCCATCTCCACGGGGTTGACCTTGCTGGTTGGCTATCCCATCGCCTATGGCATGGCGCGCGCTCCGGCCACGATCCGCCCGACATTGCTGATGCTGGTCATCCTGCCGTTCTGGACGTCGTTCCTGATCCGCGTCTATGCCTGGATCGGTATTCTGAAGCCCGAGGGCCTGCTCAACCAGTTGCTCTTGTCGCTGCACGTCATCAATCAGCCGCTGGTGATCCTCAACACCTACACGGCCATCTTCATCGGCATCGTCTATTCCTACCTGCCGTTCATGGTGCTACCGCTTTATTCGTCGCTGGAAAAGATGGACTACTCCCTGATCGAGGCGGCCAAGGATCTCGGCTGTCCGCCGACCGCTGCCTTCTGGAAGATCACCTTTCCGCTGTCGCTGCCCGGCGTCATTGCCGGCTGCCTGCTGGTGTTCATCCCGGCCGTCGGCGAATTCGTCATCCCCGACCTGCTCGGCGGCTCGCAGACGCTGATGATCGGCAAGACACTGTGGAACGAGTTCTTCGCCAATCGTGACTGGCCGGTGTCGTCGGCCGTTGCCGTCATCCTGCTGTTGCTGCTGATCGTACCGATCGTCTTGTTCCAGCATGCCCAGGCCCGCGCGCAGGAGCAGGACAAATGAACACCACCTGGAGCCGCTTCAACATCACGTCGATCACGCTCGGTTTTGCCTTTCTCTATCTGCCGATCGTGCTGCTCGTCGTCTTCTCCTTCAACGAGTCCAAGCTCGTCACAGTCTGGGGCGGCTTTTCCACCAAATGGTACGTATCGCTGTTCCACAATCAGGGCCTGATGGACGCCGCGTGGGTGACCATCCGCGTCGGTCTGATTTCAGCGACGGTGGCCACGGTTCTCGGCACCATGGGGGCCCTGGCGCTGACCCGCTACACACGCTTCCGGGGCAGGGTCCTGTTCTCCGGCATGATCTTCGCACCATTGGTCATGCCTGATGTCATTACCGGCCTGTCGCTGCTCCTGCTGTTTGTCGCCATCGGCATGGATCGCGGCATGACGACCGTGATCCTCGCGCATATCACCTTCACAATGTGCTTTGTCGCGGTGGTCGTGCAGTCGCGGCTTGTCAGCTTCGATCGCTCGCTGGAAGAAGCCGCCATGGATCTTGGCGCACCGCCTGTGAAGACCTTCTTCCAGATCACGCTGCCAGTCATTCTGCCGGCGATCGTGTCCGGCTGGATGCTGGCCTTCACGCTGTCACTGGACGACCTGGTCATCGCCAGCTTTGCTTCGGGCCCTGGCGCCACCACGCTGCCGATGAAGATCTACAGCCAGGTCCGCCTCGGCGTGACGCCGGAGATCAATGCCGCCTGCACCCTCCTGATCGCGATCGTCACGGTTGGCGTGATCATCGCTTCGGTCGCCAACAAGCGGCGCGAGGTGCAGCGGCAGCTTGATGAGCGGGCCGCGCAACGCGGTTAGGAGCGGCGCTTCGGGCGCAAGGCGTTATTCGCCCGAAACGCCACGGCTGATGGGTGAAATGAACGGCGTGCTCCACGTTCCGCCGACGAAAAACGACGACTGGTTGGGCCCCTGCTGGCCGTTCTTTTGCGTTGCTGGCTGATCCGGCTGGATGACGCCGCCCGACAGCGCCAGTCCGCGTCCTGCGTAGGATGCGATGCCGGAAAGCCAGATCTTGTATTTCGCCGAATTGGCCTCCGCCTTGTCGAGTCTGGCCACACCTCTCGAAATGGTTGCCTTCACTTCGGCGCCATCGATGGGCAGCGTCCCGTCCGAGACATCGTCGAGCGCGAAGAAGCCGCCCTGTTCGGTATGCTTGAGAAAGGCCGGCAGGTTGAACTTGCTGAGCGCGCCAGGGCCGAAGGTCGCCGAGACCGAGCCGTCGGCGTTTTCAAAGATCGAATCCCAGGTCCTTCCCGGTCCCTTGAGGATGACCGAAACGGTGCCGGTGCCGACCGGCACCAGCCGGGTCATCCCGGCCGCGGTACCGAACGCGCCACCATCGACGTCGGAGGCCAGCAGCCGGATTTCGACCTGGGTGCCCTCGGGTTTTCGGTCGAAACGAAGGCTGGTCTGGATGTTGCCGCCAAAAGCCGAGGCGTCGGAGATGTCGAAGACGGAAAGACCGTCCTTGACCTGGGCGGTGGCCGCGACATCGGCAAGCTGGATACTCCCCGCCGTGGCACGGGCCGCCGACAGCCTGAGATCTAGATTGACCCGATCGGCGAAACTCGTGTCGACCTGACCCGGCTCGCCGCTGCTCGCCGGTCCCAGCGACGTGAAGGCGGACAGAAACGACCTGAGGTCGAGCGTGTCGAAGGCAAGTGTGCCCGAGATCACCGGTTGCGTCTCGCCAAGCGCCAGGTCCAGCGCGCCCATGCCCGGGTTGTTGTCCAGCGCCAGCGCCGTGTTTTCAAATTTGACGCGGCCGGCCGACGCCGTGACCTTGCTCGAAATGCTGACCGAGCCGATCGCCGCGCTCGGCGCGATGCCGGTCTGCGACCATTCCAGCACGCGGCGCAGCGAGGGCGCCGCGAATTTCACCTGGCCATCGAAATAGGCTTTTTCGGACATGTTGGCCGTGCCGTCGAAGGAGAAGGTGGCGGGCGCTGCCTTGAAGGACAAAGTGAGGGGTGCCATGCCCCCGGCAAACAGCACCAGGGGTCTCGGCGAGGCGGCATCCACGGTCACACTTTCGCCGCGCCAGATCCCGGTCGCGGACAATGTCGCATTGCTGTTCATCGCCGCCCAAGTAGCCTGGCCGCTAAGACTGCTCAGGATCTCCACATCCTTGCCTTTGACGGACGCCACCATGCGGCCATCCCTGAACTCCACGGTTCCGAAAGTGTCGTCGGGCAGCTTGTCCAGGTCGGGCTTGGCGGGGTCCGCGTTGACCAGGCCACGGGCCGCGTCGATGGAGCGCGCGATGCGCCCGCCGGTCGGCGCCGTGGGCAGGAATAGCCCGCCCGCCGTGCGTTGGACCCGGATCGTCGGCCGCACCAGCCGTGCCGTGGAAAACACCACATCGCCCTGCAATGCCGCCATCGCCGAGAGGTCGACCTCGACCCGTTCGGCTTCGACGACGGGCGGCGCATCGGCATCCGTCCACTTCGACAGCGTCACATCGGTCAGGATCGCGCGGAATTTCGGCCAGACCTCGATGCGCGGCGACCCCTCGATGGCAACCCGAAAGCCGCTCCAGGCGCTCAATTCCCAGGCGATGCGGTCACGCACGATCCGCGTCGAGGCAATCAGCGGCAGGGCCGCGACCACCAGAGCGATGACGATCGCGGCAGCGCCGATCGCCCATACTCCGCGGCGGATCAAGGATGATGGCATATAGCCCCGTATGCTTCCATTCCGACAAAAACGATCGTCCGACGGGTGTAACCCCTGTCGTCACTACGACTTAGGGCTGACGCATTTCAAGTCTTTATGGCCCGGCGATGGCATTTGCGCACACCTGACCGCGTCAGCCCAACAAAATCTTGCTCTGCTGCGCTGCGATATGCATAAGCGATGACGACCTTGGGAGGATCGATCATGGCTGGCGAAGTACCGCTCTGGACCCCGACGCAAGACCGGATCGATGCCTCGCCCTTGACCGTCTTCATGAAGGTTGCGGCAGCGAATACCGGCAGTCCATTTTCATCCTACGCCGACCTTCACCGCTGGTCGGTCGAGAACCGGGAATCTTTCTGGGATCTTGTCTGGGATTTCTGCGGTCTTGAAGGCGACAAGGGCGAACGACTGCTGCTCGATGGCGAGAAGATGCCCGGCGCTTCTTTCTTCCCCGACGCGTCGCTGAATTTCGCCGAGAACCTTCTGAAAAAAACCGGTGCCGGCGAGGCAATCGTCTTCCGCGGCGAGGACAAGGTCGAGAGGCGGCTGTCGTGGAACGAACTGCACGGCCTGGTCTCGCGCCTGCAGCAGCTCTTCCTGTCGCTCAAGGTGAAGAAGGGTGACCGTATCGCTGCGATGATACCCAACATGCCCGAAGCCGTCGCCGCCATGCTGGCCGCCGCCTCGATCGGTGCGGTGTGGTCATCCTGTTCTCCCGATTTCGGCGAGCAGGGCGTGCTCGACCGGTTCGGCCAGATCGAACCTGTCATCTTCATCGCGCCAGACGGCTATTGGTACAATGGCAAGGCGATCGAGGTCGCCGACAAGGTCAAGGCGGTCGCGGCCAAGCTCGGCAGCGTCCGCAAGGTCCTGCTCGTCGACTATCTCGGCACCTCCGCCGATGTTGCTGATACCATCGACAAGGCGGTGGCGATGGAGGAGGCGCTGTCGCCCTTCGCCGTCAAACCCGTCATCTTCGAGCGGCTGCCATTTTCGCATCCGCTCTACATCCTGTTTTCGTCCGGCACCACCGGCATTCCCAAATGCATCGTCCATTCGGCCGGCGGCACGCTGATCCAGCATGTCAAGGAACACCGGCTGCATGCCGGCCTCGGCGACGGCGACCGCTTCTTCTATTTCACGACCTGCGGCTGGATGATGTGGAACTGGCTGGTATCGGGTCTGGCCTCCGGCGCCACGCTGCTGCTTTATGACGGCTCTCCCTTCCACCCCGACGGCAACGTGCTGTTCGATTTCGCCGATGCCGAGAAGATGACCTTCTTCGGCACGTCGGCCAAGTTCATCGATTCCGTGCGCAAGGCCGGCCTCAAGCCGATCCGCAGCCATGATCTGTCGACGGTGCGCGCCATCTCCTCCACCGGGTCGCCGCTTTCCCCCGAGGATTTCCGCTTCGTCTATGACGGCATCAAGAAGGACGTGCATCTGGCCTCGGTTTCCGGAGGCACGGACATCGTCTCCTGCTTCGTCCTCGGCGTGCCGATCGAGCCGGTCTGGACCGGGGAGATACAGGGGCCGGGCCTCGGCCTCGCCGTCGATGTCTGGGACGATGACGGCAAGCCGGTCAGGCAGGAGAAGGGAGAACTGGTTTGCACCAGGGCTTTCCCGTCCATGCCGATCGGCTTCTGGAACGATCCCGACGGCAAGAAATACCAGGCGGCCTATTTCGAGCGTTTCGACAATGTCTGGTGTCATGGCGATTTCGCCGAATGGACCGATCATGGTGGCATGGTCATCCACGGCCGCTCGGACGCGACGCTCAATCCAGGTGGCGTGCGCATCGGCACGGCGGAAATCTACAATCAGGTCGAACAGATGCCGGAAATCCTGGAAGCGCTGTGCATCGGCCAGGATTTCGACAATGACGTGCGCGTCGTGCTGTTCGTGCGGCTGGCCGCGGGTGTCCAATTGGACGAAGACCTGGAAAAACGCATCCGCGCCAAGATACGCAGCGGCGCCAGCCCTCGCCACGTTCCGGCCAGAATCGTCGCCGTATCGGATATTCCCCGCACCAAGTCGGGCAAGATCACCGAACTCGCCGTGCGCGACGTCGTGCACGGCCGTGCCATCAAAAATAGGGAAGCGCTCGCCAACCCGGAAGCGCTGGAACTGTTCAGGAACCTGCCGCAACTCGCCGAGTGACCGGCATGGTTAACGAAATATGTCGCGCGAATTTACCTAGATTTCACGAGTGGTACACATTCGTAAATTTTTTGGCGACCCGGTAAGGACTTGTTAAGGCCCGGCCTCGATAGTCGGATGTAACTTGAGGGAGAAATCCCGTTCCTCAGCCCCCGAGGATCTGAATTCAGCTCAAGCCCCCGTTGTGACAGCAATCTCATCTCTTAAGGCGTCCTTTGGACGCCTTTTCTTTTGGGCTTGTTATTCCGCCAGCACCCGGGTCGAGGGGAACGCAACCTCCACCAGCGTGCCTTCGCCGGGCGTCGAATTGATGGTGAAGCGGGCACGGTTGGCTTCCACCATCGCCTTGGTCAGCGGCAGGCCAAGGCCGGTGCCGTCGCCGCGCCCGCGCTTCAGGGCGTTGATCTGCTTGAATGGCTTCAGCGCCTGCTCGATCTCGGACTGGCTCATGCCGATGCCGGTGTCACGCACCCGCATGACGACATCGCCCGAGGTCTCGTAGGCGGTCGAGACGATCACCTGGCCGCCGGCCTGGGTATAGCGGACGGCGTTGGACAGGATGTTGAGCGCGATCTGGCGCACGCTGCGCAGGTCGGCCACCACTTCCGGCAGCCGTGAGGCGAAGCTGGAGCGGATGATGACCCGTTCGCGGTTGGCCTGCGGCTGCATCATCGCCACGGTTTCGGCCAGCGTATCGTTGAGCGACACCGCCTCATAAGCCATTTCCTGCTGGCCGGCCTCGATCTTCGAGATGTCCAGGAGGTCATTGACCAGATCGAGCACGTGGTTGCCCGAGCGGTTGATGTCGCGCAGATAGTCGCGGTAGCGGTCATTGGCGACTGGCCCGAACTTCTCGTCGACCATCAGTTCGGAAAAACCGATGATGGCGTTGAGCGGTGTGCGAATCTCGTGGCTGATGCGGGCGAGGAAATCGGTCTTCTGCGAGGAAGCGCGTTCGGCCACCGCACGCGCCTGGGTGAGGTCCTCCTCGGCTCGCTTCCACTGCGTGATGTCGCGCACCACGGCGCAGAAGCCGCTGTCGTTGGGCAGCCGGCCGATGGTCATGAACAGCGGGATGAAGCGCCCCTGTGCTTCGCGGCCGATCACCTCGCGGCCATCATTCAAGACGCTCGCCACGCCAGGCTCCAACAGGCCAGTGAGATAGTCGCGCGCCGCGCGCTGGCTCTCGATCGCAAACAGCGAGGCGAACGGCTTGCCGGTCACCTCGTCGCTGTCGAAACCGAACAGCGCTTCGGCCGGGCGGCTGATCGAACGGATGGTGCCGTCGCTGCCGATCAGCACGACCCCGTCTGTGGCGGTGTCGATGATGGTGCGCATCTCGGCGATGCGTGCCTTGAGCTCTGAAATATCGGGCTGCGTTGGCTCCTCGCCGATCACGTGCAGGGCCACAGGCGCATCATCCTCGCCGGAGCGGCGCACGACCAGCATCAGGGCCTTGCCGTCGCGCCAGGGCACGGAGCGCAGGATGGCGTCGATAGGGAATTCCTGTCCATCGCGCGTCTTCAGCCGCAGCGCCCGGTCGCTGCCATCGGAGGCGTCGTCATCGGCATAAGGGTCGGCGAACAGAGCGCCGAGGCCGCCCGCATCCTCCAGGTCCTCCAGTGTCGCGTACCCGGTCAGATCGAGGAATTCCTCGTTTGCATAGTGCAACTGGTCGCCCGAATGGATGATGAGCGGCACCGGCAGCTTGCCGAGCAGCGATGTATCCGGCGTCTTGTTTTCGGTGCCGGCGGAAAAAGCCGACGGCATGAACCCTTCGGTTTTGAGCGGCGGCACCTGCAGGCGCGGCCGCTCGGCAAATGTCTCGGTCGCCTCATGCCTGCCGCCGGTTCCGCCGGTGGTCGCAATCGTTTCCTCGCCGGCCCAGTCCTCATCGTCCTCGGCGTCGCGAAAATCGTCTGACGTCATGCTGTCGTCATCGGCCGGCGGTGCCTTGGCAGGTCCTGCCTGCGCTGCCGCCTCGCCATCCCCGATTATCTCCTGTGCCTCGGGCGCTGACGCCTCGTCGCTGCCGTCGGCGGTACGGGCAGGCTCGTCCTCCTTATCGGCATAGTCGAGCAGGGAGCCCGAAGCCCTCGGCGGCGGGGATTCGGAGCTCGGCGCCTGTTGTTCGACCTGGTCCGGCTGCGCACCGTCGAGCCGCGCCAGATCCCTCTGATCCTCGGCATCGCCCGGGGAAGGTTCGCCCGCACCCGGCTTGTCTTCAGCATCGGGCGCTGCCATCTCATGCGCCGGGCCGGTCACTGGTTCCTGGGTCGAATTTGTTGGCTCGGCATCCGGGGTGGCGATGTCCACCGGCGGTTTCGTATCGGTCGCGGGTTTGGTCGCGTCGTGCGGCTCCGGCAAAGAGCCTGTTCCGGCACCTGGTTCCGCTTGCCTTGCCGGCTCGGCTGGTTTGGCCGCCGGCGGCTCTGCCGTGGAACTTTCTTTCTTCAGACGCTCGCCGATCTCGCGGAACGCGCTGCGCTCCAGCGTTGACAGCCCCTTGTCGTTGGCCGGCTGCCGGTGTTCGGCCAGCCGGATGACCTTGTCGGCGAAGCGCCGCTCCGGTTTGGGTACTATCGTCAGCGCCGGCACTTCGCCCTTGAACGGATCCGATGCCTTTGGCTCTTCAGCCTTCGGCTCCTCAGGCAGTGTCTCCACGGCCTCCGGTTTCTGTGCCCCCGGCATCTCGCCATTGGGCACCAATGCCATGCCGATCGCTTCCGGATCGACCACCGCATCCCCGGTTCGCGCTACGCCGAAGCCGCGGAAGCCTTCGAAGGCGCGGCTGCGGCCATAGACGGGCAATGCCGCCAGGTCGACCGGGACCTTCAGGTCGGTGCCGACGACGGGCCACAGCACCGAGCGGCCGGACCAGGTGTCGCGCCGCTCCAGCAGGCCGGCAATCTCGCCGGACGCATCAAGGCCGAAAGCCGCCGCGACATCCCTGAAGCGTCGGCCGATCACGTCGGCGGCCGGATGACCGACGACATCGGCGAATTCCGGTGACAGCGCGCTGAACTTGCCCTCGGCGTCGGTACGCCAGACAAAACGTATCGGTGCCGCCGAGCGGTCTATCGTCCGGGTGGCCGAAGCTGTAGTCGGAGCTGCCGGGGAGGCGACCTCGTCCTGCTTCACGCTGTCCGCCGAAGCCTCGGTGCCGGCCGCCTCGGCCACGCTTTTCGGTTCCGCGTCGTCTTCTCCGGCATTGAAATACCAATGATCGTGCTGTGCCGGCGTGCCCGCCGGTTGGTCATTGTCGGCGGCGACCGGTGCCGGCGCGGCCGGCTCCTCGATCTCCGGCTTTGCCTGTTCCGGCATATCGCCAGCGACGGGCTCGGAAGGGGCGGGCTCCTGTTCCATTTTGGCCGCCGTCGGCTGTTCGACCGCCTCTGTCCGCGAAACATCGGCTGTCGGCTGCTTGTCCTGCCGAGACCCGGATTCTACAGCGGCGGTTTCCGCCGCCTCCATTGTGCCGCCAATCTCCTTGGCAGGGTTTTCCGTTGCCGCGGGCAAGCCGTCCGCCGAAGCCGCCGCGCCAGATGCGCTGTCCTCCAGTTGATCCTCGTCGATCACCACCAATAGATGCCGCTCCGGCGTCAGCCGGGCGAGGCCCGCCGGGTAGGAGGTCCTGCCGCCGGGAACGAGGCGCTTGACGATGCGCTCGCCCTCTGCCGCGACGTCGGCCACCAGGGCCGCCAGTGTCGCGGGCTGGATGCCGAGCGCCGAAAATCCCTCCGAGGCGGACTCGATATTGCCCTTGGCATCGATGAAGGCAATGAAATGGCCGTCTTCGGTCAAGCCACTGATCGCCCGGCTGGCGATCTCGGCCGCACTGCGCGAGCCGGTCTGCGCCGCCGGCACGGCCAGCATGATGGCATTCTCGCCATCGGGCAGCGTCACGGCACTGGCAAGAAAGCCGACGGCGCGGCTGGTCACGCCGGTCGCCAGGCGCACCGTGATCGAGCGATCGCTGCCGATCTGCGGGAAACTGCTGGTCGCCATGATCTGACGGCGCGCGATCAGCGGCAGCCGCGCCGAGGCGCCGATGATCGCTTCGATATCAGGATAACCGAAGATGGCGGCGCCCGGCCCATTGGCCCAGATCACCTGCTCGAGGTCCACCGACAGGATCGCGATCGCGTCGCCGGCGGCAAACCGCTGGCGGACCGCGTCGAGTACGGCGACGTCAAGGAAGGAATATTCGGACGGCATGCGCTTGGCGAACCCTCACGGAGCGGCGAATTTGCAGTTAACGCTTTGTTAATAAAAGCCGCAGCCACGAAGGTCCACAAGCCAGAACGTGCAAAGGCTGAATTTTGGCTGTTTGGTTAACGGCCGAAAATATTTTTTTGTGCACTGCAACAATGATATTGCAATGCACAAAAATTGCCTTTATATTGCCATCATACATGAACGAGACGGCTTTCTGTCAAAGCCGCTGCCGCTGAAAAGGATGGAAAATGTCCAGGACCAAGACTGCCGAGACCATCGAAAACGTTGAATTCCCGAGCTTCGACGCTTCCAAGGCCACCGACCAGATGCGCGCTTTCGCCGAAAAGGGCGTTGAGCAGTCGAAAGAGGCCTACGCCAAGCTCAAGACCGGCGCCGAGGAGACCCAGAAGGCCCTGGAGTCGAGCTATGAAACCGCCAAGACTGTTTCCAGCGATCTGTCGCTCAAGACCATCGCGGCGCTGCGCGCCAACGCCGAGGCCGGCTTCTCGCATCTCGAAGCCCTGATCGGCGCCAAGTCGCTGTCGGAAGTCGTCGAGCTGCAGACCGCCTTCCTGCGCAAGCGCGTCGAGCTGACCGTCGAGCAGGCCAAGGACTTCCAGGCTGTTGCCTCCAAGGCGGCCGAGGATGTCTCGAAGCCGATCAAGACCGCCTTCGAGAAGGCGATCAAGGAAATCAAGGCCGCCTAATAATTGCGCATCGTCCGCGGATGCAACAAAAGGTCGCATTTTGTCGGACAAATAGATGTGAGATAGTGACGGTCAAGCGAATACCCGGCGGGTGGAACCTCCTCCCTTCACCTCCGGGGTGACCAGCCAGCACCTCCTCCCGCTGGCTCGTAACAGGAAAAGGCCGGCACCTCCTCCCGCCGGCCTTTTTCTTTGCCCGGCGAAAGGTGCACCGCTGTGGGGAAGTGGCCTTTGCTTTGCAAAAGCCTTGAATTAGAATTCATAAGCCCGTAAGGACGCATCGCCGAACGACAGAGCGGATCGCGGAGAATGAACCTTCCACCTCGATCCCGCTACCAACGTTAAGACGTGCCGTTGTAGCTCAGATGGTTAGAGCGCCGGATTGTGGATCCGGAGGTCGCTGGTTCGATCCCAGCCAACGGTACCATCGGGTTTCCGTTAATTAGTTGAATTTACTGTCTAACCCGGCCGCGTATGTCGAAATCCCACGCGATCGCGCATTTTGTGCTGTCTATTGTGCTGCAAATGACGCCTGGGAAGACATCGCGAAGCGCAAGACCCTGACGGCTTCCTGCGGCCGAGGCATCGTGCTGGCCTTACCGGATCGGCGTCTTGCCGCGAAACAGCGGCTGGTGCGCCCGCATCAAGGCGGTAATCCGGTCGGCGACTTTTCGTACCGGCGGGGAGTGACGTTCCTCGTGATGGGTAACGATCCATTGGTCGGTTTCGAGTTCGGCGATAGGCTGAGCGACGCGAACCAGCCGCGGATCGCTGTCACCCACGAAGCACGGAAAAATCGAAAGGCCGGCGCCGGCGGCCACCAGTTCGCGTACCGAATGGCTGTTGTTGCCGCGCACGGCGATGCGGTCGCCATGATGGGCTTGCAGCCAGCGCGCCGAAGCAATGTTTGCTCCTTCGCCGGTGACGCCGACAAACAAGCCGGCGGCGATGCCGTTGATCAGCTGGCGTCCGGAATAAATGGCGTGGGCGACCTTGCCGCTCTGGCGACCGGCCAACCACTGTTCGGTCGGGCGCTCGCTGCGGATGCCGATGTCGGCGGCACGGCGTCCGATATCGACCCTGTCGGTGGTGGTGACGAACTCCACCCTTATGCCGTCATCGACCGTCCAGATATCGCCGATATGGGCGCAAACGAAGGCCGAGGTCCATGGCCCGGCCGAGACGCGGACAATGCGATCAGGCAGGCTTCCCTCCCGCCAGCGGGTCAGCGACTGCATCGCTGCCTCGACATCTTCGGCGCGCCGCAGCAGTTCTTCACCGACCGGGGTCAGCCGGTAGCCGGTCTGCTGACGCACGAACAGCGGTTCGCCGATCTGCTTTTCGAGCGCGGTGACGCGTCGTCCAAGGGTGGCCGCGCTGAGGCGCGTGGTTGCCGTCGCCGCGCTCAAGCCACCAAGCCGCGCAACGTCTAGAAATAACCTCAGATCGTCCCAGCCGATATCCATTTTGCAGAAATGAAAGACTCCTTGCGACCGTGGCTGTAGCGCGAAGCGGGCGTCGCACGCAAGTATGCGGGCATTGGAGGTGTTGGACAATCCTGCCTGGCGGAACAATGAGAAGCGCCTCGGCTGGCCAAGAAGCCAGCGCAACCCTTTCGATCGCGCAGGCGCTTGGCGCGGATGCTTTGCGCTTTCGATCAGCCACGCGCGAGGGATATTCCGCGCGCCAAAGGAGACGATCATGTTGCATGAATTTCGACACCGCTTCGCCCGCTGGCTTGCCTATCGCCAGACGCTTGCGAGCTTGCGGCATGTCCCTGACAGCACGCTGGCGGATGCCGGCATTTCTCGCGAAGAAATCCGCGAGCGTGCCCGCTACGCCGGCCTGCGTCGTTGAGCCAATGGAGGCGGGCATGCAGATGATGAAGCTTTGGGATGGCCGCTCGGTACCGCGCATCGGCATCGGCACCTGGGCGGCGGGTGGCGCGGCGCGCTGGCATGACACGGCGACCATCTATGGCGAGGTCGACGACGTCAGGTCGCAAGCCGCGTTGGCGATGGCCTATGACATCGGCGCGCGAGTGTTCGACACGGCTGCCGCCTATGGCGCCGGCAATGCCGAGCTGATCCTTGGGCGGGCGTTGAAGGGCAAGGACGAAGCGCTCATCGTCACCAAGGTCGGCTATTTCGGCGATCCCGAAACGCGCAAGATCGCTCCCGAGGATGCCTCTGCCGCGGCGATCCGGACTTCGATCGACAATTCGCGGCAGCGGCTGAAGCGCGATTGTATCGACGTCGCGCTGCTGCACATCAACGAGTACCCGATCGAGCGCGCCGGCGAGGTGTTCGATACGCTCGGCCTGCTGCACCAAGAGGGCAAGATCGGCGGCTTCGGCTGGAGCACCGATCACCACGAACGGCTTGCCGCCTACGCGCCGCGCGAGGGTTTCGTGGCTGTGGAGAATGACTTCAATGTGTTTACCCCGGCAAACGAGCTGATGGCCGTTGCGGCGCGCGAGAACCTCGTCTCGTTCAGCCGGCTGCCGCTGGCAATGGGGCTGCTCACCGGCAAATACACGCCGGCCATGAAGCTGCCCGCCGATGACGTGCGCGGCGGGAATGCCGAATGGATGGTGTTTTTCAGGGATGGCGCCGCCAACCCGCACTATCTGTCAAGGCTCGCGGCAATCCGCGACTTGCTCACCTCGGGCGGACGCACGCTTGCCCAGGGCGCGCTCGGCTGGATCCTCGCCAAGTCGGCAATTGCCTTGCCGGTTCCCGGTTTCACGCGGCCCGAGCAGGTCGAGGACAATCTCGGTGCGCTGGAAAAAGGGCCGCTGCCGGCAGCGGTGATGGCCGAGATCGACGCCGTGCTGAATATTGCCGAGACCGGCTGACATTGCAGTCCGAAATTCGCGTCACCTCGGAGCAGAACTGCACACCGAGCTGATGCCGATTGAAAATCGGCGAATGTCATCTGCAAAGAGCTTCTGGGCGAAGACAACCAGGCACGGTTAAACCGCCAGAACGGGCTCGGTTCGAATTGATTCGCCAAGTTCAGTCCGAAGGCGTACAAAAAGGGGGTCGTCAGCAGCACAGTATGGGCATTGACGCTTGGGAGCGACCATCGCACTCCTGCCCAGGGTGAGGCTAGGATGTCATGGCGAAAGACCCTGAGCGCCCCGGTCTAGCGGCCGAAGCCGTGCGTACACTTGCCCGGGAATCGGGCGCTACCGAACAGCAGATACGTGACATAGTATCGTTGATAGGGTTCGACCGCTCCTCGATCCTCAGGGAAGCTCGCCTTCTGGCGAAGGATCGATAGCCGACGAAACCTGCGATTTGTCCACAGCAGCTACTGTCGGTTTCATACCGACACGGCCGCCCGCCTAGTGCTGGCCGGGTGGGACAGTCTATGTTTTGCCACCGTCGTTCGAGGGGCGCGGCCGGCCGAGAGATCCTAGTGCTCTTGCCCAAGTGGAGAGCATCTCGTGGATCACAAGGTTCTGCAGGCCAGGAGCGAGTTGTTGCGCCGGATGAGCGCGGACGATTTCGAGCGGCTGCGGCCACATCTCAAGAGTGTTTTCCTGGAGTTGCGCTCACCGTTGGAGAACGAAGGCCAAAAGATCGAGGCGGTCTATTTCTTGGAGAGTGGCATCGCATCGGTTGTGGCCAAGGCTTCGGCGACGGCGGAAGCAGAAGTGGGAATAATCGGCTTTGAGGGCATGACCGGTTCGGCGCTGATCATGGGCGACGAGCTGGCAAGCTTCGATTGTTACGTCCAGTCGACGAGCGAAGCGCTGCGGATGAGCGCCGCGCCATTCGTCGAAGCCTTGGAAGACAGCCCTACCTTACGGCCGTTCCTGTTGCGCTACGTCCAGTATCTCCACATCCAGACGAGCTACACCGCGTCGATCAACGCGCGGCACAGTCTTGAGGTCCGGCTGGCGAGATGGCTTCTGATGTGCAGCGACCGGACCGTCGGTGACAGGCTTATGATAACCCACGAGTTCCTTTCCGTCATGCTGGGCGTCAGGCGCCCGGGGGTCACCGTGGGGCTTCAGACAATCGAGAGCCATGGCTACATCCGAGCCCGCCGCGGCGAAATCACGATCCGGGATCGGAAAGGTCTCATGACGCTGGCACGGGACTCTTACGGCCCTCCCGAACTGCAATACCGTCGGCTGGTCGGAGATCTCGGTTCAAAGAACCCTTCTAGGCAGGATCGTCCGCCCACCTGACCGCCACCATTGCCGGGGTTGGTAGGCCGGATTGTGGTGCGGGAATGGCCGACGCGATAATGCCCGTTTGACGGCACATTGCCTAAGCTCGCGTCGGCCATTGCGGCATGGGGATGCCGCCTAGCCAATCTAGTGATCAAGGGATGGTCGACAACAAAGGTCAAATTGTTGGTAAGAAACGTACGAAGCTGAACTTTGTCTGCGCCGATGGGGTGCCACGCAAGCCTGGCGCATCGCACTCTCGGGATAGAACATAACTTCCCGCCGCTGGCCGAGCGCCGTTACCCCGTCACGTTGCCGACGTTAGCCGTAGTCCCTTCGCATGCCGGCACCTCGCCGGCGCTGCTCATAGCCGACACCGGTCAGGCAATCACAAGTCCTTGAACGCAAACTGTTCCCGGAACATCTCAACTCCAGGTTTGTTTGGAGCCCCAGATGCTATCTGGAGCAGGGCGGAGAAATCCATGGTCAATTCCCGATCGATGCCGGTGGTCACCAGGCGCCCGATCTATCGGGCGCCAATGGCGATCGCCAATGCCTGTTTCATCGGCACGCTGCTGACCGACCTCGCCTATTGGCGGACCGCGGAGATGATGTGGACCGATTTTTCCGCATGGCTGTTGTTAGCCGGTCTGGTGATGGGAGCGCTTGCGGTAATTGCGGCCCTTGTTGATCTCTTCACCGGTCGAATGTTCCCAGTGCGCTGGGTCTATCTGCTCGGCAGCCTGGTAGTTCTTGTCCTTTCGTTCTTCAACGCGCTGGTGCACAGCCGTGATGCCTGGACGTCGGTTGTGCCGACGGGGCTCATCCTCTCCGCAGCGGCCGTGATCGTCTTGCTTCTCGTGTGGCTGCTGCGATGGAGCACGGGCCGCGCTCCCGGGGAGGTGGTCGAATGAGCGCCATGCAGGTTTCCGACAGACACATCCGGCGTGCCGTGGGGTTAGGTCTGCTGTGCGGATCGCTTCTGGCATTGCCTGCCTGTAGCGACGACGACCCAGACCCAAGCGGCCAGGTCGGGCCGAACCCGACACTGCCTGAACCGACGCAATATCTTGTTCCGCCGATGCATGTCGCTTCGATCATTGGCTGGAAACAGGACGAGAAACCAACGGTTGCGAAGGGTTTGCAGATCCAGGCATTCGCCAAGGGATTGAAGCATCCGCGCTCGCTCTACACCTTGCCGAACGGTGACGTTCTGGTGGTCGAGTCCGTGGCGCCGCCCGGCGCCGCTATCAAACGCCCGAAGGACCTGATCATGGGCTGGATCGAGTCCATGGCGACGGGAGGCGGCGGCACCGAGGGTAGCAACCGCATAACCTTGCTGCGCGATACGAACGGCGATGGTGTGCCCGATCTCCAGAACGTCTTCCTCGACCATCTCAATTCGCCCTTCGGCGTGGCTCTGGTCGGCAACGACCTCTATGTGGCCAACACGGATGCCATCGTGCGCTATCCCTACACGCCAAGCGATACCAAGATCACCGCCCCTGGCACCGTGCTTACGCCGCTGCCCGGCGGTCCGATCGATCACCACTGGACCAAGTCTCTCGTCGCCAGCCCGGACGGATCGCTGCTTTATGTCGGGGTCGGCTCCAACAGCAACATCACGGAGAACGGCATCCAGGCGGAGAAGGACCGCGCCGCCATCTGGGAGGTCGACAGGGCGACAGGCCGTTCGCGCATTTTCGCAAGCGGGCTGCGCAATCCCAACGGTTTGAGCTGGGAGCCGCAGAGCGGAGCCCTTTGGGCCGTTATCAACGAGCGCGACGAACTCGGTCCCAATCTGGTTCCCGACTACATGACTTCGGTCAAGGACGGCGCGTTTTATGGCTGGCCATACAGCTACTATGGTCAGCATGTCGATCCGCGGGTGATGCCGCGGCGGCCGGACCTGGTCGCCAAGGCGATCCCCCCAGACTATGCACTGAGTTCTCATGTCGCGCCCCTGGGCCTGGCATTTTACACCGGCACCAATCTGCCCGAATCCTATCGCAACGGCGCGTTTGTCGGCGAACATGGCAGCTGGAACCGAAAGCGCTTCAACGGCTACAAGGTCGTTTTCATACCGTTCAATGGAGGTCATCCCGACGGCAAGCCTCAGGACGTCGTCACCGGTTTCCTTGACAATGACAACAAGGCACATGGGCGGCCCGTGGGCGTTGCTGTCGACAAGGCCGGTGCTTTGTTGATTGCGGACGATGTTGGAAACACCGTCTGGCGCGTGACTGCCGCACCTCGGTAGCCGTTTTCGGATTGTATGCGCAGGCAAGGCGCGTGATGATCTTGGCACGACTTGGTAAAAATCGTACAGTGAAAAGCCATCAAATCAAGCGCTTCTAAATACCTGCCACGCCGATATGGGCGGCGAGTCGGACGGACGAACGGCCATGTCGACAAATCCCGAACCGACCAATGTCGCCACGTCGGTGGACGCCATTCTCGATGAGTTGCAGGACAGCCCTTTCCCGTCGATGCAAGCCGCCATAGCGATCCTGCGGAAGCGGACCGGCACAGAGCGATCGGATGCCGATCTGAAAGGCTTGATCACCAAGAAAGCTGCTGTGCGGGGCATTCAGCTTTTTGACGAGGGCAGTACCGCAAATTGAGCCCAAGGCTGCTCATCTAGGTTCGTTATTGATGGATGTCGCTCGCGACGAAATGCCGGATCGCGATCTGGTCAAAATCAAAGGTGTGCAATGACGCGGGCGCCCAGGTGTTCGGGCATCGCTTATCCTGACTGCCGAACGAAGCGCGTGACCTTGATCGGTCAGCGTAGGAGCCGCTGTGGAATTTCCACCACATTCTCCGATCCGGGCAGCTCAAAGGCCATGGCCAACCGACGCAAGGAGGCCATTTCCACGATCAGCTCTTCGATCGAACGATCCGGCAAACCCGTCTTCACTTTCTGCCTTACCCTTGCTGTGAGTTCATGAACCCGGACAGGCACGAAAAGCGCGCTGTCGTCCAGCAATCTGCTGATTTCGATCACCACATCGGCGTCAATGTCTTTCGGCAATTCCCGCATGGGCGTCACCTTGGTCTCGAAGCGTCCCGAAGGCGATCAGGCATTGCGCCAGAAGGCATGCCGGACGCGGATCGATCTCCAGATTCATAAAACCACCCGCCCGGCGTGTCACGATAAAACATCTGTACGAAAATAACCGAACCGGCTGGCTCGCGTAATCCACACGTCTTGCCCGAAATCGCGGGCTACGGCATCGGCGCATGCCGCACACCATGGCTCAATTGCCGTCAGCATCCGGGCGCCTGTCACCTGGTGAACTCGTCATCAAGAATGCGCAACGCCTCTTCGTATTTGGCCGTGGGTGCTCCGATCTGCCGCGATTGCCAGATATTGTCGGTCAGATCAGCCCGTTTTACCGGCAGCGCCAATGGGTTCGATCCAGCCCGCCGCACGAATGTAAAATAGTCCTCGCCGTCTCTGCGCGTCATGGCGTCGACCGCGGCGGCGATCGTCGGTCCAAAGCCCGCCTCTTCAAGCCTGGTCCGGCTCCAGCCTTCGCCTTTTTCCAGAACGTCGTGCAGATAGGCGACGACTTTCTGGTCCATCGTCTCGACAGCGTCGACCACCCGACGGCAATGATCGATATAGGGGCCTCCTGTCTTGTCGTGCTGCGATGCATGGGCCTGCTCCGCAATCTTGGCCGCCCGATAGAAAATACTCATGGCATCCATCTCCGCCTTGCCCCCGCGAGCCGCAGCCTTCAGGCACCAATACCGCTCCCTGGTTTCGCGGTGCGGCAAGTCCATGCGGCAGCAAAACGCCGGCCGCCGGCGTCGGTTCCTGTCCTTTTGCAGGAGCGAGTTCCCGCACGGGACGCTCGTCGGTTCCGAGCGCCATGGCATCGAGGCCGCTTCCGTTGACGGAGCCGGCGGAAATAGACCGGCAAGAGGGGCCAGAACCAGGCAGCCGATTGGGTATCGACCGCGCTTCGGTTTCGACGAAGCAATGGGCAGAAAAAGACTTCTTTTTGCGATCCGGCCCGAATGCTCTCTTGCGGACCTTAGAACACGCAAGGCTCGCTTGGGAGGCGACGCCCAAACAAGAGCGGCTGCCAAAACAAGAGCCGGCATACGCCGCTAGAATGAGGCCGATGCCGGCAACAGCCATAGGGGAACCACAACAATGAAGACATTTCGAAACTGCCTGATGAGCGCGGTCGGCGCAGGCTTGCTGGGCCTGGGGCTCGCCGCTCCTGCCAACGCCGGCGCCATCCGTCTTGGCATGACGACCTGGGTGGGCTACGGGCCGCTGTTTCTTGCCCGCGACCTTGGTTACTTCAAGGAGGCCGGCGTCGATGTCGACCTGAAGGTCATAGAAGAATCAGCTCTTTACATGGCGGCGGTCGCCGGTGGTGATCTCGATGGCGCCGCCTCCACGGTCGACGAGCTGATGAAGTACCGCTCGGACGATCTCTGTTTCAAATACGTCCTGGCGCTCGACGACAGCCACGGCGGTGATGGTGTCGTCACGCAGCCCGACATCAAGTCGCTCAAGGATCTGAAGGGTCAGCAGGTGGCCTTGAACGAGGGCTCCGTTTCCGAATTCTGGTTCAATGTGCTCTTGAAAAAAGAAGGCATGACCGAGGACGACGTCACCATCACCAACATGACCGCCGATGACGCGGCGACCGCCTTCATCGCCGGCCAGGTTCCCGCCGCCGTGACCTGGGAGCCGCATCTCACCGAAGTCCGCAAGGGCGGCAAGGGAAAGGTGCTGATCGATTCGACGACCACCCCTGGCCTGATCGTGGATGTGATCGCCCTCAAATGCGATCTCATCGAAAAGCATCCCGAGGACGTAAAGGCCCTCGTCAAGGGCTATTACAAGGCGGTCGAGTACATAAAGACCAATCCGGAAAAAGCCTATGAGATCATGGCCAAGGGCATTGGCGGCTATCTTGAAAAGCCCGAGGATTTCGCGGCCGGCGCCAAGGGCGTGCGCTATTATGACCGCGACCGTAACCTGGAATTCTTCGGCACGCCGCAGAAGAGCGAGGCGTCCGAACTGGTGAACTTCGCGCAGGACATCTGGGGCAAGGCCGGCAAGCTCAAGATGACGATCGACGCGAAAACCATCCTCGACACCGATTTCATCAGGGAACAGTGAGCCTTCGAGAAACCGGGGTCGGTCCGCCTGGACCGCCCCCGATTTCCCGGCAGGCCCGAGCTTCGCGCTTCAGAACATCAACGGAGGCCATCCCATGGCACAAAGGCGGACGGCGTGGACACGCCTGACGACCCCATTCGCCAACATTCCAGCCAGCACGGCAACAACACTCGCGCTGGTGATGTGGGTGGTCGTGATCGGCGGCTGGGCCCTGCTGTCCTATGGCCGCGTCGTGCCGAACATGTTCCTGCCGACGCCTGGAACCGTGCTGCAGACGACCTATCGCATGTCTCTGGACGGCAGCCTTTTTTACCACACCTTGACCAGTGCCAAGGTGGTGATCCTGGGCTTCATCGTCTCCTCGCTGATCTCGGTGCCGCTGGGATTGTGGATGGGGACATACCGGGTGGTGCAAGCGCCCCTGGAGCCGTTGGTCAATTTCATCCGCTACCTGCCCGTGACCTCCTTCGTGCCCCTGTTCATCCTTTGGATCGGCATCGGGATCGAACAGCGCATAGCGGTCATATTCTTCGGCACCTTTTTCCAGCAGCTGGTGATGATTTCCGACTGTGCGCGCAGTGTGTCCAGGGACCTGGTCAACGCATCCTACACTCTGGGCACCAAGCGCAGCGAAGCCGTGTGGCACGTCATTTTCCCGGCCGCGCTTCCAGCCATCCTCGACACGCTTCGCGTCACCATGGGCTGGGCCTGGACCTATCTGGTCGTGGCCGAGCTCGTCGCCGCGTCCAGCGGTCTCGGTTATATCAGCCTGAAGGCGATGCGAGGCTTCCAGGTCGATGTGATTTTCATGGCGATCGCCGCGATTGGGCTTCTGGGCCTTGTCACCGACACGGCGTTCCGCATTATCCGGGCGAGGGTCGCGCCATGGGCATCCTGATGTTGAACGCAACCTCGCAAACCGCGGTCGGATCAAGGGTAGCAATGAGCGAGACCATCAAGGCGAATGATCTGGCCGGCTCGGCCGCGACGACCGGCGATCCGCGCTCGACCGGCACGACGATGTCAATCGAGGACGTGACATTGCGTTACGGCGACGCCAACGGCGTGCTGGCACTGGACGATGTGTCGCTGAAGGTGGCCAAGAACGAATTCTGTGTGATCGTCGGCCCTTCGGGATGCGGCAAATCCAGCCTGCTCTACCTTGCGGCCGGCCTCAATGACGCGACTTCGGGCAGCATCAAGGTCGATGGCCGCGAAGTGATCGAACCCGGTCCCGACAGAGGCATGGTGTTCCAGAGCTACACCTTGTTTCCCTGGCTCACGGTGCGTGCCAACATCGAATATGGGCCCAAGCGCAAGGGCCTGCCGGCGGGGCGGCGCAAGCAGATCGTCGACCAGTATCTAGACGAAGTCGGCCTCGCGCCCTTTGCCGACCACTACCCCGCCCAGCTTTCCGGCGGCATGAAGCAACGCGTCGCGATCGCACGCGCCCTTGCCAACGATCCGGCCGTTCTGTTGATGGACGAGCCCTTCGGCGCTCTCGACAGCCAGACGCGCGGCACCATGCAGAAACTGCTTTTGCGCGTCTGGGAGCGGCAGCAAAAGACGGTGCTGTTCGTTACCCACGATATTGACGAGGCGCTCGTCCTGGGCGATCGCGTCTTGGTGATGACGGCCAGGCCCGGCAAGATCAAGGCCGAGATCAAGGTCGACATCCCCAGGCCGCGCTCTATGGACGTGATCCTCGAACCCGAGTTCATCGCGCTCAAGCGGCGCATCCTTGGCCTTTTGCACGACGAGATCGACGAGGATCATTGATGCACGTCGCCCAAACGCATGCCCACGGGCTCGACCCGAGGGTCTGCGGCGGTTTTTGGGAAAACAGCGTGCTACCAAACGTCGAGCGGACCCATTCGAAAGGCGGGGCGGACCCTACCTTTCGCCGTGATGCGCCGAGCCCAGGATCATCTCCGAGGCCTTCTGTCCGATCATCATGCTTGGCGCATTCGTGTTGCCGCCGATCAGCTTCGGCATGACTGACGCATCCGCGACCCGGAGCCCAGCCACGCCTCGCACTTTCAGCGTCGCCGGATCGACGACCGCCATCGCGTCCGTCCCCATCTTGCAGGTCCCGACGGGGTGGTAGACGGTCAACGCTTCGGCGCGCAGATAAGCGAGGATCTCGTCGTCGCTGCGGATATTCTTGCCCGGAAGCATTTCCTTTCCACGCACCGGATCGAACTCGGATGCGGCGAGGATCTTGCGCGCGATCTTGATGCCTTCGACAAGCACCATGGCGTCGTGTTCATCGGCGAAGAAGCGGTGGTCGATGAGAACATCGCGGCGAGAACTGTCCCGTGACAATCTGATCTCACCCACGCTTTTCGGTCTGAGCACGCAGGTATGAATGGCGTAGCCGTGGCCATATTCGATGAGCCTGCCGCGATGGCTGCGATAGCCCGGCACGAAGTGGAACTGAATGTCGGGCAGGCCGTTCGCATGCCTGGTTCTCGCAAAGCCACCGCCCTCAACATAATTGGTGGTGAGCATCCCCTTTCGCCGCGCGAAATACTGGAAGGGCGCTGCCATGATGCGGGGCAGGTTGGCAAGCGACAGGCCGAGCGTCCTGGTGCTCCTGGAGCGCACGGTGATCATGCCGTCGACATGGTCCTGCAGGTTCTTGCCGACACCCGGCAGGTTGAGAACCGGCGTGATGCCGATTTGCCGCAGCTCGTCCGCGGGGCCGATGCCGGACGCCATCAGGATCTTGGGCGAGTTGATGGCCCCGGCGCATAGTACGATCTCGCGGCTGGCCGCGAATATTTTTTGCGGGCCATCATGGCGCACGCGCAGTCCAGTCGCGCGCCCTTCGGCGATGACAACGTCGATCACCTCGCATGCGCTGAGCAGCGTCAGGTTCCTGCGATCGAGGACCGGACGCATGAAAGCGGTGAAGCTGCTGAAGCGCTCGCCCCGATTCTGCGTGACGTTGTAGATCCCGACGCCGAACTGGCTCTCTGCATTGAAGTCTTCGTTGGCGGGCAGGCCGGCACGTTCGCCAGCCCTGACGAATATCCCGGAGAGCACGTTCGGATCACGCGGATTGTCGACCATAAGCTCGCCGTCCGTGCCGTGATAGCGCGGGTCCTGGGCGATTAGGTTGCGCTCCAGCTTCCTGAACACAGGCAGCACGTCGCTGTAGGCCCAGCCGGCGCAGCCGAGCGCTGCCCATTCGTCATAGTCCTCCGCGGCGCCGCGAATATAGACCATCGAGTTGATCGAACTCGATCCGCCCAGCGTCTTGCCCCGGTTGACCGGAATGCTGCGGTTGTTGAGATGGGGCTGCGGCACGCCGACGAAACAATAGTCGTAATTCGGGTTGCCATAGAGCGACAGAATGCCTGCCGGCACCCTTACCCGCGGGCTGTTATCACTGCCGCCGGCCTCTATCAGGCACACCCTGACCGATGGATCGGCGCTCAGCCGATTGGCCACCACGCAGCCCGCCGACCCCGCGCCGACGACGATGTAATCATAGCTCTCGGTCTTCATGCCAGCCCCTCGAGGATGCCGGCGCTCGAGGCATTGCCGAACGGGCCGCTGCGGTAGCGCATCCTGTTCCGCAACCAGTTCCGTGCCGACACATGCCCGGCTTCGCCCGCCACATCGTGCGGCGCTGCGGGTCCGACCGCTGAAACTGTAGATGCGTCTATCGGCGTGAGAAATTCGGAAATGGTTACGCGTGACTTCGGAGATTCGTTATGGGCGCCCACCGGCACGTGCTGCTACTTGTGAGCGCCAATAACGAGATGACCGGATGACACGCGGCCTGTCTGGAACACGGTGAAATGGATCACCCGGGGCTGCATCCGCCAGCCGCCGGAAATCGGTTTCATCCCGTGCGGCGGGAGCTGTCGAATGGTCAGAAGAGGACTGGGCATGTCGGTTGAGACGATAGACACGCTTGTCGTTGGCGGCGGCCAGGCGGGGGTGGCCATGAGCGAGCACCTGAGCAAGTGCGGAGTGCCTCATCTCGTCCTCGAACGTGGCCGCATCGCCGAGCGCTGGCGCACGCAGCGATGGGACTCCCTGGTTGCCAACGGCCCGGCCTGGCACGATCGCTTCCCGGGCATGGAGTTTCCGCGGACGGCCCCCGACGGCTTTCCCTCCAAGGACGAGGTCGCCGACTATTTTGTCGCTTACGCCAAGCAGATCGATGCGCCGATCCGCAGCGGCGTGGAAGTCAAACTCGTGCAAAGAAATGTCGGTCGGCCCGGCTTCCGCGTCGAGACGTCCGATGGCGTGATCGACGCCAACAGCGTCGTTGCCGCCACCGGACCGTTCCAGATCCCCGTCATTCCGCCTGTTGTCCCTGAGGAGGCTGGCATCCTGCAAATCCATTCCAGCGCGTACCGCAATCCGGCGAAATTGCCAAAGGGCGGTGTGCTGGTGGTCGGAGCGGGATCATCGGGCGTGCAGATCGCGGACGAGCTCCAGCGCGCGGGAAGGCGCGTCTATCTTTCGGTCGGCCCGCATGACCGCCCGCCGCGGGCCTATCGCGGGCGCGACTTCTGTTGGTGGCTGGGCGTTCTCGGCAAATGGGACCTCGAAACCCCAGGACCCGGCACGGAACATGTCACGATCGCGGTGAGCGGCGCGCGCGGCGGTGAAACGATCGATTTCCGCCGGCTGGCGGCGCAGGGGCTTACCTTGGTCGGCATGACTAGGACCTACCAGGACGGGCTGATGAGCTTCGCGCCTGATCTTGCGAAAAACGTCGCTCGCGGCGACGCCAGCCTGATGTCACTGCTGGATGAAGCCGACGCCTATGTCGCGCGCAACGGTCTGGACCTTCCGGAAGAGCCCGCTGCCCGCCGGGTCGAACCGGATCCGGAATGCATGACCAATCCGATCGGCGAACTGCACCTGGCCAAGGCCGGGATAGCGGCGATCATCTGGGCGACGGGCTTTGCCGCCGACTATAGCTGGCTGAAGGTCGACGCCTTTGACGAGAAGGGCCGGCCCAGGCACCACCGCGGCGTCTCGATCGAGCCAGGAATCTATTTCCTGGGGCTGCCCTGGCAGTCGCGAAGAGGTTCCAGCTTCATCTGGGGCGTATGGCACGACGCCAAGCACGTGGCCGACCGCATTTCGACGCAGCGCAAATATCTGGCCTACCATGCCGCCGCGAAGCGCGAGGCCGTGGACGCCTGACCAAAGCCGACGACAGCTGCGAGCCCGACCTGATGGAGACCAACATGGCGCATACGCGAATTCGCACCTTCAATACCAAGGATACCTATCCCGAGCAGAAGCTCGACAACGATCTGTGCCAGGCGGTCATCACGCGGGGCGGCCGCACGATTTATCTGCGCGGCCAGTGTCCGCAGGATCTCGACACCGCCAACACCATCGAGAGCCACGATCCGGTCGATCAGACCCACAAGGTCATGCAGAACATCAAGCAGCTCATCGAGGAATGCGGCGGGACGATGGAGCATCTGGTGAAGGTGGTGATCTACCTGACTGATGTGCGCCATCGCGAAGCCGTCTACCGGACGATGGGCGAATACATCAAAGGCGTGCATCCGGTTTCGACCGGCCTCGTCGTGTCGGCCCTGGCGCGGCCGGAATGGCTGGTCGAGATCGACGGCACGGCCGTAATTCCGGATGATGACACAGCCATCATCCGGAATGATGGCGCAACCATCAGCCCGGACTGAGCGCCATGACCTTCTCCATCGTCGCACGGTGCCGGCGCACCGGCATGTTCGGAGTGGCGGTATCCTCGTCATCTCCGGCGGTGGCGGCCCGCTGCGCCTATGCGCAGGCGGGCGTCGGGGCGGTTGCCAGCCAGAACGTCACGGACCCGGCGCTCGGGCCACGAGCGCTGGAGCTGATGGCGCGGGGCGCCTCCGCCACTGAGGCCGTCGCGATCCTGAAGCGTACGGCCGCTTTCAGCGAATACCGGCAGGTTCTGGCGGTCGACGCGGCCGGCGGCAGCGCAATCCATTCGGGGCCGAAAGCGCTCGGCATCTGGGCCGAGGCGCGCGGCGAGGACGTCGCCTGCGGCGGCAACCTGCTTGCCAGCGATAGGGTTCCGCAAGCCATGGTGGATGCCTTTCTCGCCTCCGAAGGCGACATCGGTGACCGGCTAATCGCCACCATGCGAGCGGCGCTCGAGGCCGGCGGCGAGGCGGGACCTGTCCGCTCCGCCGGCATGAAACTGGTGCGCAATGTCTCATGGCCCGTCGCCGACCTGCGTTGCGACTGGAGCGAGGAGTGTCCGATCGAGCAGCTGGCGACGCTGTGGGATATCTACAAGCCCCAGCTTGATGACTATGTCACGCGCGCCCTCAATCCGTCTGGCGCGCCGAGCTACGGCGTTCCCGGTGACGAGTAGTCCCGACAATCTGGAGCCAGCATGAGCGAACTCAGTCATAAGGATTGGATCGCCAAGGCGTCGGCGATCCGTTTTCGCGACGGAGCTTTCATCGACGGCAAGACGATGCCCGCGCGCTCAGGCCGAACATTCACCAGCATCAATCCGGCTACGGGAGCAACGCTCGCCGAGGTGGCCTCCTGCGGCGAAGAGGACATCGACCTTGCCGTCGCTGCGGCGCGCCGCAGCTTCGAAGCCGGCGTCTGGTCGCGAGCGAGCCCCCAGCATCGCAAGCAAGTGCTGCTGCGGCTGGCGGAATTGCTGCGCGAGCACCTGCAGGAACTGGCGCTGCTGGAATCGCTGGATATGGGCAAGCTTGTCAAGGACGCCGCGACCATCGACGTGCCGGGATCGGCGGCGATCTTCCAGTGGTATGCAGAAGCGATAGACAAGATCTATGACGAGGTGGCGCCGACGGGCCGGGGTGACCTCGCTTTGGTACGGCGGGAGCCGCTTGGGGTCGTGGGCGCCGTCGTGCCGTGGAACTTTCCGCTCGACATGGCGACCTGGAAATGCGCGCCCGCGCTGGCCGCGGGCAATTCGGTGGTGCTGAAACCCGCCGAGCAATCGCCTTTCTCGGCGCTCAGGCTGGCCGAGCTCGCCATGGAGGCGGGCTTGCCGGCGGGCGTCTTGAATGTGGTGCCCGGCCTCGGCGAGACGGCCGGCCAGGCACTTGGCCGCCATAGGGACGTGGATTGCCTTGCCTTCACCGGATCGACCGCTGTCGGCAAGATGTTCCTGCAATATTCCGGCCAATCGAACATGAAGCAGGTCTGGCTGGAGACCGGTGGCAAGAGCCCCAATCTGGTGTTCGCCGATTGCGGCGATCTGGATGCGGCCGCCGACATGGCCGCCTTCGGCATCTTCTTCAACCAGGGGCAGGTATGCTCGGCCAATTCCCGGCTTCTGGTGGAGCGCGGCATCAAGGATGCGCTGGTCGAGAAACTGGTGCGGCGGGCAGCGGCGACCCAGCCCGGCGATCCGCTCGACCCAGCATCCAGGATGGGTGCGATGGTGGACGCGCGCCACGCCGCGACCGTCATGCGTTTCATCGATGGCGGCAAGAAGTCGGCACGGCTGGTGACTGGTGGCGACCGGGTCGCCGTCGACGGGCGCGGCAGTTTTGTGCAGCCCACGATCTTCGATGACGTCTCGCCCGACGACCCGCTTGCCCGCGACGACATATTCGGTCCGGTCCTGTCGGTGATCGCCTTCGACACCGAAGACGAAGCGCTTCGCATCGCCAACGACAGCGTCTACGGCTTGGCCGCATCGCTGTGGACCGACAGCCTGTCGCGGGCGCATCGCCTCGCGGAAAGACTGCGCGTGGGCACGGTTTCCGTGAATACTGTCGATGCGCTGAGCCCGATGACTCCCTTTGGCGGTTTCAAGCAGTCCGGCTTCGGACGCGACCTGTCGCGGCATGCGCTCGACAAATACACCGCGCTGAAGACCACCTGGATCAAGTATAGAGAAGCGGCCGCGACTTGATCACCGGCTGCAAACCGGCAACATAGCCACCATGCCGCTCCGCTTCACGCTCAGACAACTTGAATATTTCGTCGCCGTTGGCGAAGCGGGTTCGATCGCCAAGGCGGCCGAGCAGGTGAATGTCTCGCCGCCGTCGATCTCGGCGTCGATCGCTCAGCTCGAAGCCGAGTTCGGCGTCCAGCTTTTCGTGCGCAAGCATTCGCATGCGCTGGCGCTGACGGCAGGCGGGCGCCTGTTCCTCAAGGAAGCCGCGCGCCTGCTCAACGACGCGGACGCGCTGCACGACATTGCCGGCGATATCGCCGAAAAGGTGCGCGGACCGCTGGCGATCGGCTGCCTGCTCACTTTCGCGCAGATCGTGCTGCCGGCGCTGCGCAAGAAATTCGAGGATGCCTATCCCGATGTGCGCGTCCGGCAATTCGAGCGCAACCAGGGGCAACTGTTCGAGATGCTGCAGCGTGGCGAGATAGATGCCGCGCTGACCTACGATCTGGAACTGTCGCAGGACATGACCTTCGAGCCGCTGATGCAGTTGCCGGCCTATGTGATGTTGCCGGCCGCGCATCGCCTGGCGGCGAGGGCAGGCATCACGCCCGAGGAGCTGGTCGATGAGCCGATGGTGCTGCTTGATCTGCCCTACAGCAGGGAATATTTCCTGTCGGCTTTCCAGCCCAGGGGCCTGCGGCCCAAGATCGTCGAGCGCACCGGCGACATCGCCGTGATGCGCTCGATGGTCGCTAACGGCTTCGGCTACGGCATCGCCAATATGCGGCCGCTCAACACCATGTCGCCGGACGGCAAATTGCTTGTCTTCGTGCCTCTGCTGGGGGACCTCAGGCCGCTCACGATAGGAATTGCCTTGCCGAACGCAGATCATCGCACGCTGACGGTACAGGCGTTCATCGACCACTGTCGTCGCTTCGTCGTCGAGCAGGGCGTCTTCGGAACCGAACGCATCGTGAAGTAAGGGCTGCCGTGCGGATCACGACGGCCAGCCGTCCGTGAGCCGTTCGAGCAATCTGTCCAGCATCCCGTCGCAACGCCGCAGCTGTTCGACGCTGACAAATTCATCCGGCTTGTGTCCCTGCGCCATTGAGCCAGGTCCGCAGACGACGGCAGGCGTGCCGAGATCGCGGCTGAACAATCCGCCTTCCGTGCCGAACGCGACTTTCATCGTGTCATTGGCGCCGGTCAACGATTTGACGAAGGCCACCGCCTCCGATGCGGCCGGCGTGTCGAGGCCCGGATAGGTGTTGGTGATCTCGATTTCGATTGCGGCCTCGGCCGCGATCGAAACGGCGTCCTCAGCAATGCGTGCCGCGGCGTCGCGCAGCCTGTCCAGAATGCCGGCGGCATCGTCGGCGGCAATGTTGCGGATCTCGAAATCGACCTGACAGAGGTTGGGCACGATGTTGAGCGCGACGCCGGCATCGATCTTGCCGACATGAACCGTCGTGTAGGGGATGTCGTAGTCCCCGTCGCGGGCGCCGTCGCGGGCCAATCGTTCCTGTTCGTCACGCAAGGAACGCACGAAATCGCAGCCGAGGTGGATGGCATTGAGCGCCAGTGGGGCGAGCGCCGAATGGCCTTCGCGTCCCCTGCAGACGGCGCGAGCGGCAAGCTTGCCCTTGTGCCCGGTCGCCACCTGCATGTTGGTCGGCTCGCCGACGATGCACAGCCGCGGGCGTTGCGGCGCCGCGCTCAGCATTTCGATCAGGTCGCGCACGCCCAGGCAGCCGACCTCCTCGTCATAGGAGAGCGCCAGATGCAACGGCGTCCGAAGCGCCATCTTGGAAGCCCTGATGCAGGCGGCGAGCGCGGAGGCCACAAAACCCTTCATGTCCGCCGCGCCGCGTCCGTAAAGCTTGCCGTCGCGCTCGGTCATTTCGAAAGGCGGCAGCGTCCAGTTCTGGCCGTCGATGGGGACGACATCGGTGTGGCCGGACAGCATGACACCGGGCCTGTCGGCCGGGCCGATGGTGGCAAAGAGGTTGGCCTTGTGCCCGTCCGCGCTGTGGACGATCTGGCAGGCAACGCCGCTCGCCTCGAGCAAGTCGGCCGCATAGCCGATCAGGTCGAGGTTGGAGTCGCGGCTCACCGTCGGGAAAGCGATCAGCCGTTCGAAGATCCTGATAGTGTCCATTTTCTGTCTCTCTGTAGGGTCCTGGCTGTCTAGCATCATGCCGCCGATGCTCTGAAGTCGCATTTCGCTCAGCCCCGGTTCAACACAGACTAATCCGCCCCAGTGCCGCGATTAGGCGCGTCCTAATCGGCACAGAAGAAATCCGTAGTTTTCCCGCGCCGGCTCCAATTTATGAGTAGTTTCGGCAGCACCGGGAGTGCCGAGCCGGCCCGGAGGAAACACCATGCGCGACCCACGCTACGACATCCTGTTCGAGCCGATGAAGATAGGCCCGGTGACGGCCAAGAACCGCTTCTATCAGGTTCCGCACTGCAATGGCGGCGGCTATCGCGATCCGTCCGCCGCGGCAGAGATGCGCCGCGTCAAGTCCGAAGGGGGCTGGGGTGTCATCTTCACCGAGCAGACGGAAATGCACCACACTTCCGAGATCACGCCCTTCATCGAACTGCGGCTATGGGATGACGCCGACATTCCGGCTTTGGCTAAGATGGCCCGGGCCATGCACGAGCACGGCGCGTTGGCTGGCATCCAGCTCGCCTATTCCGGGATCAACGGTCCCAACCTCTACAGCAAGGAGGTGCCGCGCGGCCCATCGGCGTTGCCGATCCGCACCTTCACCAACGATCCGGTTCAGGCGCGCGCCATGGACAAGCAGGATATTCGCGATTTGCGCCGCTGGCACCGCAATGCCTTCAAACGTGCGAAGCAGGCGGGTTTCGACCTGGTATGCCTCTATGGCGCGCACGGCTTCGGCATCATCCAGCATTTCCTGTCAACCGCCACCAACCAGCGCGTCGACGAATATGGCGGCTCGCTGGAAAACCGTTCGCGGCTGATGCGCGAGCTGATCGAAGAAGGGCGCGACGCGATCGGCGACACGTGCGGCCTGACGCTCAGGCTGTCGCTGGACGAGATGATCGGCGAACTCGGCTTCGCCAATTCGGAAGTCCGCGACATAATCGAGATGCATGCCGAACTGCCCGACCTGTGGGATCTCGCGCATGGCGCCTGGGAGGATTGCTCGGGCCCGTCGCGTTTCAAGGACGAGGCGGCGCAGGAAAGCCTGGTGTCGGGCATCAAGAAGCTCACCTCGAAGCCGGTCGTCGGCGTCGGCCGCTTCACTTCGCCTGACGTGATGGTCAGGATGATCAGGTCGGGAACGCTCGACTTCATCGGCTGCGCCCGTCCGTCGATCGCCGATCCCTTCCTGCCGAAGAAGGTCGAGGAGGGCCGCATCGAGGACATCCGCGAATGTATCGGCTGCAACATCTGCATCACCGGCGACATGACCATGTCGATCTCGCGCTGCACGCAGAACCCGACCTTCATGGAGGAATGGCGCAAGGGCTGGCATCCGGAGCGCATGCAGGCCAAGGGCGACAGCGACAGCGTGCTGATCGTCGGCGCCGGGCCTGCCGGACTGGAGGCTGCCCGTGCGCTTGGCCTGCGCGGCTATAAAGTGGCCATCGCGGAAGCCGGCACCGAACTCGGCGGGCGTGTGGCGCGCGAAAGCAAACTTCCAGGCCTGTCGGCCTGGGGCAGGGTGCGCGACTATCGGCAGTATCAGCTCGGCCAGATGCCTGATGTCGACATCTATTTCGAAAGCCGGCTGGCGGCGGATGACATCCTGTCCTTCGGCTTCCAGAACATCGCCATCGCCACCGGATCGACCTGGCGCCGTGATGGCGTCGCGCGTGCCCATGTCGTGCCGATGCCGATCGACGCCGCGATGCCGGTCCTTACGCCCGACGATCTGATGGCCGGCAAGGTTCCAGATGGCAACGTCGTGCTGTTCGATGACGACCACTATTACATGGGCGGCGTTCTCGCCGAGCTGATGGCGCGTCGGGGAACGAAGGTGACCTTGGTGACGCCATCGGCCTATGTCTCGGACTGGACCCGCAACACGCTGGAGCAAGGGGCCATTCACCGCCGCCTGGCTGAACTCGGGGTCGATATCGTGCTCAACAGGACCGCCACGAGTATCGCTTCGGGCGGTGTCGTGACGGCTTGCGTCTACACCGGCGCGAAACAGGATCTGACGGCCGATGCCGTCGTACTTGTCACGTCGCGCAATCAGGACGACGCCGTTTGGCGCAACCTCAAGGCCCGGGAAAGCGAGTGGGCCGACGCCGGCATCCGTTCGGTCAAGGTCATCGGCGATGCCGAAGCACCGGGACCCATCGCCTGGGCAACCTATGCCGGCCATCGCTTCGCTCGCGAGCTGGACGAACCCGACATCGGCGACGCCTTGCCGTTTCGGCGGGAAGTCGCCGCACTGGCGGCGGAATAGGCGGAATAGAACGCCAGGGGCGCGGCAGATCAGACCGCCCTGGCCCCCTTCCAACTCGACATGGAGGAGCGTGACGGCGCCGGGTATTCGGCGAGCCTTCCTATGGCTGCCGCGATCCTGTTCCTGTGCTCCGACGCCGCGAGCTTCGTCTAGGGCGCGGCGCTCGACGTCGATGGCGGTTCGATGTTCCGCTGACCGGCAGGGCAGCGGCTCCGGCGATGCTCGCTGACCCTTCTCGCCATTTATAGTGTCAATCGACCGGACGGTCCGCGGCCGAACGCCGTCTATCAATCCACAAGGCAAGCAAGGTGCAGGCCGCGCCCGAGAGCAGGTAGGCGCCCGCCGCGATGAGGCCGAAATTGCCGGCCAGCAGCAGAGCTGCGAGCGGCGCGAAGCCGGCGCCGAACATCCACGCGAGATCCGAGGTTATCGCCGAGCCGGTATAGCGATGGTGTCGCGAAAAGCTCGATGCGACGACGCCTGACGACTGCCCGAAGCTCAACCCCAGCAGGATGAAGCCCAGCACCATGAACAGGATCTCGCCAACGGTACCGCCATCCAGAAGCTGCGGGGCAAAGCCGCTGAACGTCGCGATGGCGATCGCCGAACCGCCGAGCAGCGCACGGCGTCCGACACGATCGGCAAGTGGGCCCGACGCGACGATGGCGGCGATGCCGAACAGCGCGCTCACCGCCTCGATCGCCAGGAAGCGTGCCGGTCCCTCATTGGTGAACAGGAATACCCAGGAGAGCGGAAACACCGTCACCATGTGGAACAGGGCAAAGCTCGCCAGCGGCGCGAATGCGCCGACGACGACGTTGCGGCCTTCGGCCCTGATCGTGTCCCTTATGCGCGTCGGCTGCAGGTCGCCGCTCTCGTACAGTTTCGAGAATTCGGGCGTCACCACAATGCGCAGCCTGGCGAACAGGGCCACGACATTGATGGCGAAGGCGACGAAGAAGGGATAGCGCCAGCCCCAGGCAAGGAAGTCGTCGGCCGACAGATTGGCCACGAAGAAGGCGAAGAGGGCGCTGGCCACGATGAGGCCGATCGGCGCGCCCAGTTGCGGGATCATGGCGTAGAAGCCGCGCCGGTTCCGCGGCGCGTTCAGCGCCAGCAGCGAGGGCAGGCCGTCCCACGTCCCGCCAAGCGCCACGCCCTGCCCGATGCGGGCCAGCGCCAGAAGCCAGATCGCAAGCACGCCGATATCGCCATAGGCGGGAAGGAACGCGATGGCGACGGTCGAGGTACCGAGCAGGAACAGCGCGATCGTCAGTTTCGCACCGCGACCGTAGGCGCGGTCGACGGCCATGAATAGAACGGAACCGAATGGACGGGCGATGAAGGCCAGCGCGAAGATGGCGAAGGAGTACAGCGTTCCGACGAGCGGATCATGCGTTGGAAACACCAGCTTGGGGAACACGATGACGGACGCGATCGCATAGACGAAAAAATCGAAGAATTCCGACGTCCTGCCGACGATCACGCCGACCGCGATATCGCCCGCGCTGACCTGGCCGTGGTCCGAGCCGATCAGCCCGCTGTCTGTTTCGCCAGTCGAAGTATGAGCCATCTTGTCCGTCGTCACCGCGTGGAATGAAATATTTGGGGCCCAACTGCGGCAATCCCATTGTGCGCTGCACACTGTGCCAGACCCACCCCGGCTGGGCATTGGACAAATTGTCCAATGTCACCACGCCGCCGCCGGCAGTAGCCCTTGATCGATACCGCACTGCAACATCCCAACGCGTTGCGGCGGTCTATCGAGGGCAGCGTCTGATGAAACGATTTGGAGCCTTGCTTCTGCTTCTCCTGGCCGGGCTGTTGAGCGGCTGCGATATGGTCGTGCTCGCGCCGGCGGGCGATGTCGCGGCCCAGCAGCGCGACCTGCTGGTGGTCTCGACCCTGCTGATGCTGGTCATAATCGTGCCGGTCATGGCGCTGACTGTCTTTTTCGCCTGGCGCTACCGGCAATCCAACGCCTCGGCGACCTATGCGCCGGACTGGGATCATTCGACGAAACTGGAACTGGTGATCTGGGCAGCCCCTCTGCTGATCATCATATGCCTTGGCGCGCTGACCTGGCTCGGCGCCCACCTGCTCGACCCATACCGCCGGATCGACCGGATCGAAGCCGGCCAGCCCGTTACCCAGCTTCACAAGCCGCTCAGGGTCGAGGTCGTGGCGCTCGACTGGAAATGGCTGTTCATCTATCCGGATTACGGCATCGCCGCCGTCAACGAGCTGGCGGCGCCGGTCAACCAGCCGATCGATTTCCGCATCACCTCGTCGGCGGTGATGAATTCCTTCTACATTCCAGCCCTTGCCGGCCAGATCTATGCCATGCCGGGCATGGAGACGAAGCTGCACGCCGTCATCAACCGGCAGGGCACCTATAGCGGTTTCTCCGCCAACTACAGCGGCGCCGGCTTTTCGGGCATGCGCTTCGCCTTCCACGGCCTGTCCGACCAGGCCTTCGACCAGTGGGTGGCACAGACCAGGACCGCGTCGGCGGCGCTTAACCGCGACAGTTACCTCGAACTCGAAAAGCCGAGCGAGAACGAACCGGTCCGGCACTACGCGTCCGTCGATCCCGCCCTTTATGGCGCCATCCTCAATCTATGCGTCGAGCGCGGCAAGATGTGCATGAACGAGATGATGTCGATCGACGCCAAGGGTGGTCTCGGTCTTGGGGGTGCGCGCAACACCTTGCCGCTGCAATACGACAAGCTCGCCCGGCGCGGCGCGGTGTTCGGAAACGATCCCTCTTATGTCGCCAGCATCTGCACGGCGGAAGAGGCCGCTGCCGTCTCGCGCGCCTCCCGCGATTCCTGGCCGACCTATTGGCCGGCGAAGAACCTGTCCCCGCTTCGCGGGGCGGGACTGCTCCGGCCAGGGACAGACAGCCGTAGCGCCGAGGCGGATACGCCCACCGTCGGCCTGCTGCGGCGTGAATTGTGAGAGACCGCCGATGCCCGATACGCTGACCAAATTCATCTTCGGCCGCCTCACCTGGGACTCGCTGCCGCTGCACGAACCCATCGTCGTCGCCACCTTCGTCGCGGTGGCGCTCGGCGGAATCGCGCTTCTCGGCGTGATCACCTATTTCAAGCTATGGGGCTACCTCTGGCGCGAATGGTTCACCAGCGTCGACCACAAGAAGATCGGCATCATGTACATGGTGCTGGGCCTGATCATGCTGCTGCGCGGCTTCTCGGACGCAATCATGATGCGCCTCCAGCAGGCCATCGCCTTCAATGGCTCCGAGGGCTACCTGAACTCACATCACTACGACCAGATCTTCACCGCCCACGGCGTCATCATGATCTTCTTCGTGGCGATGCCTTTCGTCACCGGACTGATGAACTTCGTCGTGCCGCTGCAGATCGGCGCGCGCGACGTCTCCTTTCCGTTCCTCAACAATTTCTCGTTCTGGATGACAGTCGGCGGCGCCATTCTGGTCATGGCCTCGCTGTTCGTCGGCGAATTCGCCCGCACCGGCTGGCTTGCCTATCCGCCGCTCTCCGGCATCGGCTACAGTCCCGATGTCGGCGTCGACTACTATATCTGGGCGCTGCAGGTGGCCGGCGTCGGCACGACGCTGTCAGGCATCAACCTGATCTGCACGATCATCAAGATGCGCGCGTCCGGGATGACGATGATGCGCATGCCGGTCTTCACCTGGACGTCGCTCTGCACCAACGTGCTGATCGTCGCCTCCTTCCCGGTACTGACGGCGGTGCTCTCGCTGCTGGCGCTCGACCGCTATGTCGGCACCAACTTCTTCACCAACGACTTCGGCGGCAACCCGATGATGTATGTGAACCTCATCTGGATATGGGGTCATCCGGAAGTCTACATCCTCATCCTGCCGCTGTTCGGCGTCTTTTCCGAGGTCACCTCGACCTTCTCCGGCAAGCGCCTGTTCGGCTACACCTCGATGGTCTACGCCACGGTGGTCATCACCATCCTGTCGTACCTCGTCTGGCTGCACCACTTCTTCACAATGGGCTCCGGCGCTAGCGTCAATTCCTTCTTCGGCATCACGACGATGATCATCTCGATCCCGACCGGAGCGAAGATCTTCAACTGGCTGTTCACAATGTACCGGGGCCGTATCCGCTTCGAACTGCCGATGATGTGGACGGTGGCCTTCATGCTCACCTTCACCGTCGGCGGCATGACCGGCGTGCTGCTTGCCGTGCCGCCGGCGGATTTCGTGCTGCACAACAGCCTGTTCCTGATCGCCCACTTCCACAATGTCATCATCGGTGGCGTGCTGTTCGGCCTGTTCGCCGGCATTGCCTACTGGTGGCCCAAGGCCTTCGGGTTCAGGCTCGATCCGTTCTGGGGCAAGGTCTCGTTCTGGTGCTGGGTGGTCGGCTTCTGGTTCGCTTTCATGCCGCTCTACATCCTCGGCCTGATGGGCGTGACGCGCCGCATGCGGGTGTTCGACGATCCCTCGCTGCAGATATGGTTCGTCATCGCCGCGTTCGGCGCGGTGCTGATCGCCTGCGGCATCGCTGCCTTCCTGATCCAGATCTTCGTCTCCATCCGCAGGCGCGAGGCGCTTGCCGATACGACCGGCGATCCCTGGGACGGCCGCACGCTCGAATGGTCGACCTCTTCGCCGCCGCCTGCCTACAATTTCGCTTTCATGCCAGTCATTCGCGACAACGATGCCTGGTATGACATGAAGCAGGCCGGCTACATCAGGCCGCTTGCCGGCTTCAAGCCGATCCACATGCCAAGCAATACCGGCACCGGCATTATCCTGGCCGCCTTCAGTGTCGCGCTCGGCTTCGGCCTGATCTGGTACATCTGGTGGCTGGCGGCGCTGAGCTTCGTCTGCCTCATCGCCACCGCGATCGGCCACACCTTCAACTATCACCGCGACTTCCACATTCCGGCGTCCGAAGTCACGCAGACGGAGGAGGCGAGGACGACGCTCCTCGCCGCTCAAGGCTAAGGGTTTGAGCATGACATTGACGGCAATCACGGCCGGCACCGAACCGGTCTTCCATCTGGAAGAAGAGCATGCGCACGCCGAAGGCGGCTCCACCATGCTCGGCTTCTGGCTCTATCTGATGAGCGACTGCCTGATCTTCGCGATGCTGTTCGCCGCCTATGGCGTGCTTGGCGGCAACTACGCGGCCGGGCCGGCTCCCAAGGACCTGTTCGACCTCGATTTGGTGGCGGTCAACACCGCCATGCTGCTCTTGTCCTCGATCACCTATGGCTTCGCCATGCTGGCCATGGACAAGGGCCGTGTCGCGGCGACGCAAGCCTGGCTTGCGGTGACCGGCCTGTTCGGCCTGGCGTTCCTGTCGATCGAGCTCTACGAATTCGCGCACATGATCCATGAAGGCGCCACGCCGCAGCGCAGCGCCTTCCTGTCGTCCTTTTTCACGCTGGTCGGCACCCACGGTCTGCATGTCACCTTCGGAACCGTCTGGCTGGTGACGCTGATGGTTCAGGTCGCGAGATTTGGCCTCATCGAGGCGAACCGCCGCCGGTTGATGTGCCTCAGCATGTTCTGGCACTTCCTCGACGTCGTCTGGATCGGCGTCTTCACTTTCGTCTATCTGATGGGGATGTTGCGATGAGCGCTCATGATCATGCCGAGGGCCACGGCCACGCCCATGGTGGAGCAGCACACGGATCGTTCCGGGGCTATCTGACCGGATTCGTCCTGTCGGCGATCCTGACCGCCATTCCATTCTGGCTGGTCATGACCGGCGCCATCGACAACAAGCAGGCCACGGCCATCGTCATCATGGCCTTCGCGGTCGTGCAGATCGTGGTCCATATGATCTTCTTCCTGCATATGAACACCGGCTCGGAAGGCGGATGGTCGATGCTGGCGCTGATCTTCACACTGATCCTGGTCGTCATCGTGCTGACCGGCTCGCTCTGGGTGATGTACCATCTCAACGCCAACATGATGCCGGGGCTACACGACATGCGTGAGATGCCATGAGCCTGGCGGCGGGCCCTGGGAGGACAACCATCGAGGCGATCGGACGTCCCGTCCCGCTAGAGGGCGCCGGCGGATCGTCCGCGTCGCGCCTTGGCCTTGTGCTGCTCGGACTTCTCGGCGTGCTGGTGTTTGTCGGGCTCGGCATATGGCAGCTGGAAAGGCGGATCTGGAAGCTCGACCTGATTGCCCGTGTCGACCAACGCATTCATGCCCCGATTGTCGATGCGCCTGGCCCGGAGAACTGGAACGGCATCACCGCTGCCGGTTTCGAGTATGGTCATGTGCGATTGGCGGGACGTTATCTGGGCGACGCCAACACACTGGTGCAGGCGGTGACAGAGCTTGGCGGCGGTTATTGGGTCCTGACGCCGATGCGAACCGACCATGGCTTCGTGGTGCTGGTCAACCGCGGCTTCATTCCCCAGGAGCGCAAGGCTGAGTTCGAGCGGGAGAGGGGCCGCCTAACCGCGCCGGTCGTCGTTGACGGGCTGTTGCGCATGAGCGAACCCGGCGGCGGCTTTCTGCGCAAGAACGACGCCACGGGCAATCGCTGGTATTCGCGAGACGTCGCAGCCATCGCAACCGCGCGCAGCCTGACGACCAATGTCGCTCCCTATTTCGTCGATGCGGAAGCATCCGGCATAGAGGGCTGGCCGCGCGGCGGGCTGACCGTCGTGACTTTCCGCAACAGCCACCTGGTCTACGCTTTGACCTGGTTCACGCTCGCTGCGATGCTCGCCATTGCCCTGGCCAGGCCGATGATCGGCCGCCGCCGGCGGCAAGGACCCGCGAGATGAGCGTCCCCACGCAAGCGCATCGCCATGACAAATCCCTGGTGGCGGCATCCCTTGCCGGCAAGAACGGGGCAGTATCGCATACCGATACGACAAACAGGAAGAACCTGTTCCTGCTTATCCAGCTGCGTTGGCTGGCGGTGGCGGGTCAGGTGCTCACCATTCTGGCGACGGAATACTGGTTCGATATCCCACTGCCGCTGGCGGAGATGGCCGGCGTGGTGCTTTTCCTGGTGGGCCTCAACATCTTCAGCCTGCTGGTCCTGCGCGGTATCAGGCCCATCAGCAACACCCAACTCTTCGTCGCGCTCATCTTCGACATGGCGGCACTGACGACGCAGCTTTACCTGAGCGGCGGCGCGTCCAATCCGTTCGTATCGCTCTACCTCTTGCAGATCACGCTCGGCGCCGCATTGCTGACGCCAAGGTTTACCTGGATCCTCGTGGCGGCTGCCTCGGCCTGCTTCGTCTTCCTCATCTTCCTCTTCCAGCCGATCGCGATCCCGCATCATGGCGGCAGCGATCTCCTGTCCCTGCATATCAGGGGCATGTTCATCTGCTTCGTGCTGGCGGCCGGACTGATCGTGATCTTCATGACGCGCATCGACCGCAATCTGCGCGAGCGCGACGCCTATCTCGCCGATCTGCGCCAGCGCTCGGCCGAGGAGGACCACATCGTGCGCATGGGCCTGCTGGCCTCGGGCGCCGCGCACGAACTCGGCACGCCGCTTGCCACGATATCCGTCATCCTGTCCGACTGGCGCCAGATGCGCACCCTTGCGCGCAACCGCGAACTGGCGGCCGATGTGGCCGAAATGCAGGCGCAGATCGAGCGCTGCAAGCGCATCGTGTCCGGGATCCTGATGTCTTCCGGCCAGGCGAGGGGCGAGGGAACGATACGCACGACGATTCGCGGTTTCCTCGACGATCTGGTCGAGGAATGGCGCACCAGTCGCCAGCCATCCAAGCTGGAATACAAGAACGATTTCGACCCGGACGAGCAGATCGTGTCCGACACGGCGCTGAAGCAGGTCATCTTCAACCTGTTCGACAATGCTCAGGAAGCATCGCAGGATTGGGTTGGCGTCACTGCCGAGCGGCAGGGCGACAAGCTGGTGATTTCCGTGCGCGATCGCGGGCCGGGCTTCGACGAGGGTATTCTGGCAGCACTTGGTCAACCCTATATGTCGAGCAAGGGACGGCCAGGCGGCGGTCTTGGTCTTTTCCTCGTCATGAACGTGGTCCGGAAACTGGGCGGCGATTTTTCGGCGCGCAACGTGGAGCAGGGCGCCTGTGTTATCCTTTCGCTGCCGCTGGCGGCGCTGACCGATGGAGATGATCGTGAGGCCTGATCGATCGCTGTTTATCGTCGAGGACGACGCGACCTTCGCGAAAACGCTGAAGCGCTCCTTCGAAAAGCGCAACTACGACGTGGTCGTCTGCCACGACCGGGATGCATTGCTCAGCGCCCTCGAAACAGCTGTTCCGGCTTACGCCGTCGTCGATCTCAAGCTTGGGGCTGGCGGCTCCGGGCTGGAGTGCGTCAAGCTGCTCAGCGCCCGCGATGCTTCGACCAGGATCGTCGTGCTGACGGGCTTTGCCAGCATCGCCACCGCTGTCGAGGCAATCAAGCTCGGCGCGAGCCATTACCTGGCGAAACCCGCCAACACCGATGACATCGAAGCCGCCTTCGGCCGTGCCGAGGGCGATGTTTCCGTACCGCTTTCCAGCCGGCCCACCTCGATCAAGAACCTGGAATGGGAGCGCATCCACGAAACGCTGGTCGAAACCGGCTTCAACATCTCCGAAACGGCTCGCCGGCTTGGCCTGCACCGGCGCACTCTTGCCCGCAAGCTCGAGAAGCGCGTGGTGAGATAGCAGAGCGCCGTTGCTCTCGTGACCGGACCGAGCAGGGTCTGGCTCATCGGCCATCCGGGTGCGAGCATTCAGTGCTTCCTTGCCCGGTCCAGGATACCTATTTGTTTGAGATTCGCGGACATAGGAGCAGGCAAACGTGGCGCAACGATCGGGCAGTGCTGATCTTCCCCTTCACGGCGGCCGTGTGCCGAAATGGCTGGGCGATCGCATGACGCGTCTCGGCGCCGTCATGTGCGAGGCGATCATCCATCATTATGGCCGCAATGAATTGCTGCGACGCCTTGCGCATCCGTTCTGGTTCCAGTCCTTCGGCGCCGTCATGGGCATGGACTGGCATTCTTCCGGCATCACGACCAGCGTTGTCGGCGCCTTGAAACGCGGTCTCACGCCGCTGTCGGGCGAACTCGGCATTCATGTCTGCGGCGGCCGTGGTGCGCATTCGCGCAAAACTCCGCATGAACTTGTCGCAATCGGCGAGCGTATCGGCTTCGACGGTGCGCGCCTGGCAACCGCCAGCCGGCTTGTCGCCAAGGTGGACAGCGCCGCCGTTCAGGATGGTTTCGACCTCTATTTGCACGGCTTCATCGTCACCAACGATGGCGACTGGGTGGTGGTGCAGCAAGGCATGAACGGCGACAGCAAGGTGGCGCGGCGCTATCATTGGCTGTCCGAAGGTTTGAAGAGTTTCGTAGACCAGCCGCATGCCGCCATCGAAGGCGCCAACCAGGGCGAGATCGTCAATTTGACCGACCGGCGCGCCGAGGCCTCGCGCCAGGGACAGCTTGATCTGCTCCAGGATCTTGGGCCGGACCGCATCCTTCGAGAACTCGCCGCCCTGGAACCCTGCACCGCACCGGCTCCGGCGCAGCCATTGTTGCCGCATCTGGTCATGCCGGCTCACCATGATGTCCGCGAAAGCGATGTCGTGATGCATCGCCTTCACGGCAACATGGCCGCGGCCGCCGAGCGAGGTCCCGCCGATTTCGCCGAGCTTCTCCTTGTTCCTGGTGTGGGCGCCCGTACGGTGCGGGCGCTGGCCCTCGTTGCCGAAGTGGTGCATGGCGCGCCTTGCCGGTTTTCGGATCCGGGCCGTTTTTCGCTGGCGCATGGCGGCAAGGACAGGCATCCGTTCCCTGTTCCGCTCAAGGTCTATGACGAGACGATCGGCGTGCTGAAGTCCGCCGTGCAAAAGGCCAGGCTTGGTCGCGAAGAGGAAATCGGTGCATTGAGGCGGCTCGACGATCAGTCGCGGCAGGTCGAGCGATACGTCACCGGTCCCAGCCTTAAGGAAATTGTCGCCGGAGAATTCGATCAGTCGCATCTGCTTGGCGGCCGCAGTGTCTTTGGTTGGGAGCCGGCGCCGGATCAGATGCTCGCCGAGCAGAACAACAAGGCATGACGGGCCGCTGGCGCCGCATCACGCCACGCGACGGTACCTGTAACGGTCCCGAATGAATTCATTGAAGAAGCGGCCTTTCGAGGAAGCCTTCATGAACGCGGCGTAGGTTGCCGGTGCGACGTCCTCATAGTCATAGCGGTTGCCGCTCGGCACGAACCAGACGGAGAGCGTCCTGGTCGCGGGATCGTATTGCGTGTTTCGGATCGCGGTCGACGGCATGCTGGCACCTGACGGCTCAGCCACATAAACCCGCCAGGCATGGTGCGGTTCCGTTCCGCCACCCGACCTCGCTACCTGTCGCGGGGATTGCCGAACTTCCTGTCGCGCTTCCTCGAATATCGATCGATACGCGGCAGCTTGTCGGCAAAGTCGACCCACGGCAGTCTGAGGTTCCAATAGGCATGGGCCTGTGGCCGCAGCCCTTCGGGTCTGTCGAAGAACCCGATTGTCAGGTAGAGCTCGTCCGGCAGGCCTTCGTCGCTATAGCCTATCGAGCTCCCGCATTCGGGACAGAAAGTGCGGACAACGCCCGGCGTCCTGGAGAAAGCCTTTGGCGTTCCCTTCAAAAGGCGGAACTGGCTCGGCCGATATCCGACCCAGATGGTGAGCGGGCTGCCGATCGCCCGACGGCAATCGTCATCGTGATCGTAGCATATCCAGAAGGGCTCACCGTCCATGGCGGCGGCAATCGCCCCGCAAAAGCAGGCCCCGGTTTCAACGCGCGGCATCCGGCACTCCAAGGCTGGAACATGTCCGGCGGCCCCCGACGGAACCGCCGTTGCCTAAACTTTCACGCCGTCCCAGCGTTCCATTGCGCCGGTGTTGAGATGTGTCCGAAGCAAGCAAGCGCGGTTCCCTGTATTGCCTTGCGGTCTGGCCTTCACCATCTAGGCACAATGTCGCCGCTCAAACCGAAAACAGCCGGCCGTGTGGCCCAGTATGATCTCTTCGGTGCCGTTCAGGACGATCTCCCGGAGGGTTTCGCCTACCAGCCCGGACTGATCACACCGCAAGAGGAAATCGACCTCGTCCGGCATCTTGAAGGACTGCCCTTCAGACCCTTCGACTTCCACGGCTATCTGGCAAACCGGCGTGTCGTCGGTTTTGGCCTTCGCTACGATTATGACCGGCGCGAGGTCGTCGACGCACCGCCTATACCTGATTTTCTGTTGCCCTTGCGCGAGCAGGTCGCGACCTTTGCGCGCCGGCCCACCGAAGCCTTCGCGCAGGTATTGATCAATGAATACCGGCCCGGCGCCGGCATCGGCTGGCACCGCGACAAGCCTCATTTCGAAGACGTCGCGGGCGTTTCGCTGCTGGCGCCGTGCGATTTTCGCCTTCGACGCAAGAATGGGTCTGGATGGGACCGCCAGACCATCACGGTCGAGCCGAGATCGGCCTATCTCATGACGGGCCCTTCGCGGTCGCAATGGGAGCACAGCATCCCGCCGCTTGCCGAGCATCGCTACTCGATTACCTTGCGGACATTGCGGCCTCGGAATCCCTGAGCATGCGCTGAGGCCTGCACGAGGAAGCTTTCCGCATCATCTGCCCATAGCGCTCAACCCGACCCGCGTACGGCGGGGCGGGTTGAATGATCTCGTACTCTACCTCTTTGTTTTTACGCAATTCCCTAGGGAAAGCGCTACGTGCTTTTCCCGGGAAAACCGCTACGCACTTTCCGGGAATTGCTTTAGGTCAGTATCAGCACGATCTTGTACGTATCCGGATCGACGATGACGATCCGGCCGTCGGCGAGGACGAAATACTCGTAGCTCTCGTACGCCGGGACGAGCTTGACGATGCGGGCCGGCAAACGATGCAGCCTGATCTTGTGCCGCGGAACTTCGACGCCGACCGAGACGTCGAAGTCGACGCTGGCTACCGGCTCGACCTTGGTTTCCCGGATTACCTGAGTGATCTGGGTCTTCTGTTCAACCGTCACATTGTTAATGGAAGCGGTCGAAGTCTTGTCCTGCGTGGACGCTTTGCCCTGGGCCTGCTGGTCCGTCGTAGTGCCGGCCTTGCCCTGGGCTTGCTGATCGGTCTGGACCTTGGTCTTGTCCTGGGCCTGCTGGTCGGTCGTGGTGCCGGCCTTGCCCTGGGCCTGCTGATTGGTCTGGACCTTGGTCTTATCCTGGGCCTGCTGGTCCGTCTTGGTACCGGCCTTGCCCTGGGCCTGCTGATCGGTCTGGATCTTGGCCTTGCCCTGAGCCTGCTGGTCGGTCGTGGCGCCGGCCTTGCCCTGGGCCTGCTCGTCGGTCTTGACCTTGGCCTTGCCCTGAGCCTGCTGATCAGTCTGGGACTTGGTACCCTGTGCCTGCTCTTTCATCTTGGAGCCCTTCTGGCAGTTGGTCGTGCCGGAAGCGCAATTTGTGTCCGCTCCTGATTGGCTGTCGGCGGGCTGCTGCGACTGGGCCATCGCCGTCCCGCAGCCGAGCCCGATCGCAAGCATGCTGGTAATGAGAACATGTTTCATAGGAAATCTCCTTCGGAGAGTTCGTCCCTTCAAGGGGTAAAACTTCGGCCAAAAAAGATTGTTCCGAACTGAATGCGTTAATGCCACCACCCCAGATAGAGCCCAAGTCCGGCCTTCATGGCGCTACTTCACGCCGATGCCGGCGGTGAGGCCGCCGTCGATCTTATAGTCCGCGCCGGTGCAGAAGCCGGCCTTCGACGAACACAGGAACGCTATGAACTCCGCCACCTCCTCCGGCTCGCCGATACGGCCGAGCGGATGGGCCGCGCCGAACCGCCTGTAGGCTTCTTCGACATCTGCGTCGCTGCCGCCGTCGCCACGTGCGGCCTTTTCGAGAATCGGTGTGCGGATCGAGCCTGGGCTGACCGAATTGACCCTTATGCCCGATGCGGCATAGTCGAGCGCCAGAGAACGTGTCAGTGTATGGATGGCGCCCTTGGTCGTGGCATAGGCGGCGACGTTTTGCTGGCAGGCGAAGCCCTGCACCGAAGCGACGTTGACGATGGCGCCGCCGCCCCGCTTGATCATTTCCGGGATGCCGAAATGGGCGGTCAGATAGATCGAGCCGACATTGACCGTCATCGCCCGGTTCCAGGTTTCCCAGTCGGTCGTCGTCGCCGTTCCATAGGGATGCACCGCCGCCGAATTGACGATGACATCGATGCCGCCGAATTTCGCCACGCCGGCCGCGACCGCCTCGCGCACCTGGTCGGAAACCGAGACGTCCACCGTCCGCACCAGAACGCTCGCTCCGGCCTTGGCGAGGCTCTCCTGCATGGCGGCATTGGCTTCCCGATCGACGCCGCAGGCGACGATCGCGGCACCCCCCGCCGCAAGGCGTTTGGCAGTTGCCAGGCCGATACCGGTCGTCCCTGTCACCAATGCCACCTTGCCGTCAAAATCCTTCATCGCGGAAGCTCCTTCATTCGTTATCGAAACCGGCTCTTAGTTTGACACTCATCATGATCAAACAATAGGTTGCCGGTCTCTCGCAAAAAGGAAGTGGCAATGGAACAGTGTTGGCGCTGGTACGGTCCCGATGATCCGGTGACGCTTGAACATGTCAAACAAGCCGGCGCCACCGGCGTGGTTTCAGCGCTTCACCAGATTTATGACGGCAGGGCCTGGCCCGAGGCCGATGTGCTTGAGCGCAAGCGCATCATCGAGGCGGCTGGGCTGACCTGGTCGGTTGTCGAGAGCATTCCGGTCCACAATTCCTTCAAGATAGGCACGCCGGAGCGCGAGCGCTATGCCGGCTATTATCGCGACAGTATCCGCGTGCTCGCCAGGGCCGGCATCCGGACGATCTGCTACAATTTCATGCCGGTGGTCGACTGGACCCGCACCGACCTGGCCTACCGGCTGCCGACGACCGGCTATGCCTTGCGTTTCGACGCTATCGACTTTGCCGCCTATGATCTCTTTGTCCTGCAGCGCAAGAATGCCGCGCGGAGCTACACGCCGGCGCGTATCGCCGAAGCCGAGAAGCGGCTGAAGGTGCTGACGCCGGAGCAGATCGACCAGATCGAGCGCAACCTGATCGCCGGCCTGCCGGCGACGGAGCGCAGCTATAATAGGGACAGTTTCCGCGAGGCCCTGGCGGAATACGATGCGATCGGGCCAAAGGAACTGCGCGACAACCTAGCCTGGTTCCTGCGCGAAATCATCCCGGCGGCCGAAGAGGAGGGTGTGCGCATGTGCATCCATCCCGACGATCCGCCGTTCTCGCTCTATGGCCTGCCGCGCATCGTTTCCACGACAGAGGATGCGCGCTTCATCCTCGCGACGGTCGACAGCCCGGCCAATGGCTTGACGTTCTGCACCGGCTCCTACGGCACGCGCGCCGACAACGACCTCGTCGCCATGATCAAGGAATTCGCTGACCGCATCCATTTCGTTCATCTGCGCAACATCACCATCGAGGAAGACGGCTCGTTCTATGAGGCTGAGCATCTGGAGGGTGGCACCGACATGGCGCATGTCATCCTCGCTTTGATGCAGGAAGAGAAGCGCCGTCGCGGGGAAGGCAGGGCCGACTGGCAAATCCCGATGCGGCCGGATCATGGGCATCTGCTCGCCGACGACATCGGCAAGAAGAAGATCAACCCCGGCTATTCGCTTATCGGCCGGCTGAAAGGTCTCGCCGAATTGCGCGGCATCATGCGTGCCGTAGAGCGGTTCGGGCTCGCCTGAAGTCTTAGGGCGATAAGCCATCGTGTGCGATCTTCAGCAGGAATGTCGCGACAGGTCACACCGAGGCTGACCCTGTCCGGCATCCCCGAGCCTAATTCCCGATTGTCGATGAGGGCTGGCTGCGGCGACGAGAAGCGGCCTCGACGGGTGGTCAACAATTTCATTGAGCTGGCACGCAAATTTTCGAGACCGGTCGTGTAGTGCTCGTCGATGCACTTCACGCCTGGTCAGTTTCCCATAGAAGCGCGCGACCTCGCGCCACCCGAACCAGCCATCGGCGCGCGGCCATGCCTGTGAAAAAGGACAATCCTTTGACGATCTTCCCTTTCACCGAAGCCAGTCCGATCCAGTTTCAGGCGCCGCTGCCGAAGACGTCGGATGTGGTCATTATCGGCGGTGGCATCATCGGCGTGACCGCGGCCTTGTTCCTGGCGCGGCGCAATATACCGGTGGCCTTGCTGGAGAAGGGACGTGTCGCCGCGGAGCAGTCCTCGCGCAATTGGGGTTGGATCCGCCAGCAGGGCCGCGACGCGGACGAACTGCCCATCGTCATCGAAGCGCAGCGTCTCTGGCGCCAACTGGCCCAGGAGTGCGGCGAGGACATAGGCTTGACGCAGACCGGCGTGACCTATCTTGCGCGGACCGACAAGGAGATGGCCGATTTCGCCAAGTTCCTGAAGATCGCTGAGGCCCATGGCGTCGACACGCGTCTCCTGGACCGGGGTGAGACCGCCAGGCTGATCCCAGCCATGTCGCGCCCCTTCAAGGGCGCCATGACCACTCCATCGGACATGCGTGCCGAGCCCTGGGTCGCGGTGCCGGCGTTTGCCCGCCTGGCCGCCCGCCAGGGCGTCACCATCATCGAGAATTGTGCGGCACGCATGCTCGATATCTCCGCAGGGCGCATCAGCGGTGTCTGGACCGAACAAGGCCGCATCGCCACATCGAACGTGCTTGTCGCCAGCGGCGCCTGGACGTCGCTGTTCCTGCGCGCGCACGGCGTCTCGATCCCGCAGCTCAGTGTCCGCACGACCGTCGCGGCGACCGCGCCGATGCCGGAAGTCCATGCTGGCGCCGCAGCGGACGAACACATCGCCTTCCGGCGTAGAAAGGACGGCGGATACACGCTGGCGGCGGGAGGCAGCCACCTGCTCTATGTCGGGCCGGATGCATTGCGTCACGCACCGAAATACCTGCCCGCCCTGAAAGCAAATCCTTTCGGCACGCGCTACCTGCTGGCGGCGCCTCGTGCATATCCGGACAGCTGGTCTACCCCACGCAAATGGGAGGCGGACAAGGAAAGCCCGTTCGAACGGATGCGCGTTCTCAATCCTGCCCCGGAGCCCAAGGCGCTTCGCGCCATCGATCGAGAGTTCAGGGGGCTTTTCCCACAATTCGAGGCGGTACCGCTCAGGGCAAGCTGGGCCGGCATGATCGATGCGATGCCGGATGTCGTGCCTGTCGTGGATCGTACTGCTGCGGTTCCGGGTCTCGTCATCGCGACAGGGATGAGCGGCCACGGCTTTGGCATTGGCCCTGGCATGGGCCGCGTCCTGTCCGACTTGATCCAGGGCAACGAGACTGGACATAACCTTCATAGGTTCCGCCAATCCCGATTCAGCGACGGCAGCCCGATCCAGATGGGACCATCGCTTTAGATCTCGTCCGGTGTACAGGTTCGACGAGAGGGCTAATCTGGTTTCGCCTGGCGAGGATTGAACTTGCGCCGGGCGTTTTCCAGATGCTCGCGCATCGCCTGGCCGGCGGCTTCCGGATCGTGCCGCTCGATGGCTTCGAAGACTGCCTTGTGCCCGGCGAAACTGATGCGGTTTTCGAGCTCGGTGTTGGCCATGTGGATGCGCTGGTTGATCAGCCACTCCACCAGCGCTTCGTGCGCGGCGAGAAAAATCGGATTGCCGGGGATCGCGGTCAGCACGCGGTGAAACGCGACGTCGGTGACCGCGAAGGCGCGGGCGCGTGAAATGGCGCGTTCGTTTTCGGCCAGCGCGGCGGCCAGAGCATCGATCTGCGCTTGCGTCGCCATCTCGGCGGCATGGCGCGCGATCGAGACTTCGAGGAACAGCCGCAGTTGTTCGAAATGGCCGATGCCGTCGGGCTGGTCCATCAAAAGGTGTGCGGTGCCAGTCAGCTGTTCCAGCATGTTCTTCGGCGTCGGCCGCGTCACCTTGGGCCGCTCGCCGCTGTTGATGCGCACAAGGCCCATCTTCTCCAGCGCAAACAGCGCCTCGCGTACCGAGGGACGCCCGACATCGAACATCGACATCAGTTCGCGCTCGGACGGCAGCGAAGCGCCGACCGGATAAACTTCATCCCTGATCATCGCCTCCAGGCGGAGACGGACCTCGTCGGATAATTTTTTTCGGACGGGCATATTGTGCATGGTCTACCTTTTAAGCTATTAGACCAATCGCTGCAAGCGAGCACAGGCAAGGAGCTGTGGATCGCTGAGGCGCGGTGCGGCCGAGGGGTAGGAGGAGGTCGCTACTTGCCAATGAGCGACTGGACGCGAAACCGCGACCAGGCGACCGCGAGAACGCGCGCTCCGACGTCAGCCGCGACCGACCGACACAATCGAAGGGAGGAGAATTCCATGAGACGATTTCTGATCAGCCTTTTGCCGGCCCTGGCGCTCATGCTTGCCGCAGGCGCTGCGAAGGCCGAAGGAGGCGGCACGTTCCGCTCGGCCATGCGCACCGGCTGTATCGAGATGGGCACGCTGCACACCACCTGCGGTCATCGGCTCGACGAGACCGTGCTGCAGGGCCTCGTCCACATAAAGTGGACGGGCGACGGCGTGCAGCCGATGCTGGCCGAAAGCTGGAAGACGCCCGACGGCGGCAAGACCTATGTCTTCAGCCTGCGACATGGCGTCAAATGGCATGACGGCATGCCTTTCACCGCCAAGGACGTGGTGTTCAGCCTCAACCTCTACGCCAACCCGAAGGTCGGTTCGCCCTGGTCGCAGAAGCTCTCCGCCGTGACCGGAGACAAGGCCTTCCAGGATGGCTCGGCCACCTCGCTTGCCGGGGTGAAGGCGGTGGACGATACGACCGTGCAGATCGAACTGGACAGCGCCAAGCCGCTCTGGATCGAGCTGCAACTCATCGCCATCAGCATCTTTCCCGAGCACATTCTGGGCAAGGTCGCGCCCGCCGACATCAAGGGCAATGCCTTCTGGGTCAACCGGGTCGGCACCGGCCCGTTCATCTGGAAGAAGTATGAGAGCGACCAGTATGTCGAAGTCGACCGCAATCCCGACTATTTCCTTGGCGCGCCCAAGCTCGACCGCATCATCTATCAGATCTACAAGGATGTGCCGCCGATCATCGCCGCGCTGGAGACGCAGGAGATCGACGCCATGTCCTATGAGGGCGGCGGCGTGCCGATCTCCGAACTGCCCCGCCTGCAGAGGCTCGACTATCTGACCGTGCTGCCGAAATTCTCCGCCGGCCTGCCGACCTATCTGCAATTTAACCTGGAGAACAAGCGCTTCGCCGATGTGCGCGTGCGCCAGGCGATGCTCTATGCCATCGACCGCAAGGCGATCGTCGAGACGGTCAAGCAGGGCGCCGGCGAACTCCTGAACACGCTGTTCCCGCAAGACTGGGCGCGCGCCAAGGACCTCGAACCCTACGACTACAATCCCGACAAGGCCAAGCAGCTGCTCACTGACGCGGGCTGGGATGCGAGCCAGCCGGTCGACTTCATCTACTATTATTCCGATCAGATGAACGTCGACACCGTCACCGCCATCCAGAGTTATCTGGCCGCCGTCGGCGTCAACATCCAGCCGCGCCTGCTCGATCCGGCGGCGATCAACCAGATCTATGCCGACGGCAGCTTCCAGATGGGCTTCTTCGCGCAAGGCATGGGGCTCGATCCCTCGCTTGGCTCGCCTCTGGTCGTCTGCGGCGCGAAGCCGCTCGCCATGGGCTACTGCAACCCCAAGGTCGACGAACTCTTCAACAAGGGGCTGGAGTCCAACGACCGCGCCGCGCGCGCCGCAAGCTATCAGGAGGCCTCGCGCATCCTCAATCAGGACCTGCCCAAGGCCTGGCTTTGGAACGAGGTGCGGCCGCTGGCCTTCAACAACCGGATCGTCGGCCTGGCGCAGCACTTCAAGGAACAGCCACTCGTGATCTTCAATCACCCGGTCTACAACGAAGTCGAGAAGTGGGAGGTGGCGAAATAGCCGCGGATATCCCTGCCGGTCGTGGGGCTCTGAGCGAACCTCACGATCGATTGTCTCAGAACCGCCTTCAGCCCTAGGAGAGGCCGGTGCTCAGCTATCTCGTGCGAAAATTTTTGCTCAGCATCCCGGTGCTGTTCGGCGTTACCGTGATCGTCTTTGCCATCGCGCATGCCATGCCTGGCGACGCGGTGCTGGCGATGATCACCGCGGAGGCGCCGTTGAGCGAGGAGCTGATCGCCATGCGGCGCGGCGAACTCGGCCTCGACCAGCCGGTCTATGTCCAGTACCTCAACTGGATCGGCCAGATCCTGCACGGCAATCTCGGCCGCTCCTTCGTCAATGGCCGCGGTGTCGGCGACATCATCGTCGAGCGGTTGCCGATGACGCTGGAGCTGATGGGTGTCGCACTGCTCGTCGCTTTCGTCATCGGCACCACGCTGGGCGTGCTCTCGGCACTCAGGCAATACAAGCTCACCGACTATTCGCTGACGCTTGCCGGCTTTGTCGGCGTCTCGATCCCGGACTTCTTCATGGGACTTTTGCTCGTTTACGTCTTTGCGCTGGAGCTGCGCTGGCTGCCGTCGTCGGGCATTTCCACGGCTGGTGAAAACTTCTCGCTCCTCGACAATCTCAGGCACCTGATCTTGCCGGCGGCAGCACTTGCCTTGTTCCGCGCCGCGATCTTCATGCGCTATCCCCGCGCCGGCATGCTCGAAGTGTTGAACCAGAGCTATATGCGCACCGCCAAGGCCAAGGGGCTCAAGCCCCGCACCGTCACGCTGCGCCACGGCCTGCGCAACGCGCTGATCCCGCTGGTCACTGTCTTCGGCCTCGCACTGCCGACACTGTTTGGTGGCTCGGTGGTGATCGAGACCATCTTCCAGTGGCCCGGCATCGGCCTGATGTTCATCGATTCCGTGGTGAACAGGGATAGCCCCGTGATCATGGGCTATGTGCTGATCACCGCCATCATCGTCATGCTGGCCAATCTCGCCACCGACATCGTCTACAGCGTGCTCGACCCCAGGGTAAGCTATGACTGACGCCACCGCCGCCGATATGACGATCGCCGCCGGCGCCTCGCGCGGCCTGTGGGGCGAGGCGGCGCGCCGCTTCCTCAACCACCGTCTGGCCACGCTCGGCTTGATCATGCTTGCCATCATCGTGCTCGCCTGCGTGCTGGCGCCGCTGATCGCCCATTACGGACCCAACGACATCGACCTCAGGGGGCGCAACCAGCCGCCCGGCGGTATCCACTGGCTGGGCACGGACGGCACCGGCCGCGACATCTTCGCCCGCATCCTCTATGGCGGCCGCATCTCGCTGACGGTCGGCTTCGTCGCCGTCGCGATCTCGGCCGCGATCGGCATCTTCATCGGCTGCGTCGCCGGCTATTTTGGCGGCAAGGTCGACCTCTTGTTGATGGGCCTGGTCGACATGGTGCTGACCTTCCCGCGACTGGTCATCATCATCGCTTTCGTCGCGGTCGTCGGGCCCAGCATCTTCAACACCATGGTCGTGATCGGACTGCTGAGCTGGCCGTCCATAGCCCGCCTGACACGCGGCGAGATCCTGGCCTTGCGCAACCAGGAGTTCATCCTGGCCGCGCGCTCGCTCGGCACCTCGCCCTCGATCATCATCCTCGAACATATCCTGCCCAATGTGCTGAGCCCGATCCTGGTGGCGATCACCCTCGACGTCGCGACCGTCATCCTGCTCGAAGCTTCGCTCTCCTTCCTCGGTCTTGGCGCGCAGGCGCCGGCCGCCAGTTGGGGCAACATGCTGCGCGACGCGCGCACGCTGTCGATCCTGGAGAGCCAGCCCTGGATGTGGATCCCGCCCGGTGCGATGATCGCCATGGCCGTGCTCAGCATCAACTTCGTCGGCGATGGCCTGCGCGATGCGCTCGACCCGCAGCACATCATGGGCGGGGGCGGCAAGTGACCGGCCTGGAAACGCTCGCCCGCGGCAAGGCCGCGCCGGCGCCGGGGCAACAGCCCGTGCTTTCCGTGCAGGGGGTGAGCGTCGAGTTCGGCCCGCGCGGCAATTCGGTCTATGCCGTCAACGACGTCTCCTTCGAGCTTGCCGAGGGCGAGTCTTTGGCGATCGTTGGCGAGAGCGGCTCCGGCAAGTCGGTCACCGTGCAGACGTTGATGGGCCTGATTCGCAAGCCGCCCGGCCGCGTCACCGCTGGCCGCGCGCTGTTTCGTGGCCGCGATCTGCTGGCCATGCCCGACAGCGAGCTGCGCCGGATACGCGGCCGCGATATCGCCATGATCTTCCAGGATCCGATGTCGTCGCTGAACCCGGTGCTGCCCATCGGCCTGCAACTGACCGAGGCGCTTCGCGAGCACCAGGGCCTGAACGAGGCCGAGGCCGAACGCCAGGCGCTCGACATGCTGGCGCTGGTCGGCATCGCCAACGCGCCGCAGCGCATGCGCGCCTTTCCGCATCAGTTCTCGGGCGGCCAGCTGCAGCGCATCGGCATCGCCATGGCGCTGGTGTGCAAGCCGTCGATCCTGATCGCCGACGAGCCGACGACGGCGCTCGACGTCACCATCCAGGCGCAGATCGTGGAACTGGTCGTGGGCCTGCAGAAGCAGCTCGGCATGGCGATCATCTGGATCAGCCACGACCTCAGCCTGGTCGCCGGCTTCGTCGATCGTGTCGCGGTGATGTATGCCGGCTCGATCGTCGAAAGCGCCCCGGTCGACGATTTGTTTTCGGCAACCAAGCATCCCTATACGATCGGCCTGCTCAACTCGATCCCGTCGCTGGCGGCGGCAAACACCAGGCTGGTGCCGATCAAGGGCGCGCCGCCCAATGTCACACTGGCGCCGACCTTCTGCGCCTTCGCGCCGCGATGCGACTATGCCGAAGCGCGCTGTCGCGAGCAGAAGCCGCCGCTGGAAGTTGTGGGCGCCGGCCATACCACCGCGTGCTGGCGCTGGCGGGAGGTGGAGCGAGTGCCGCGCATGAGCGCAGCCGCTGCGGGCAAGCCCGCCGTGACGGCACCGAAGCAGGAACCGCTGCTCACCGTGACGGACCTCAAAGTGCATTTCCCGATCCGTCGCGGAGTCCTGCGACGGCAGGTCGGCGCGGTGCATGCCGTCGACGGCGTCAGCTTCGAGGTGATGCGCGGCGAGACGCTGGCGCTGGTCGGCGAAAGCGGCTGCGGCAAGTCGACGACCGGCCGCGCCGTGCTCGGCCTGGAGCGCCCTAGCGCCGGCAGCATCGTGTTCGAGGGCAGGGACTATGCGGGCGCGACGGGCGAAGAGCTGAAGCAGCGCCGCCGCGACATGCAGATGGTGTTCCAGAACCCGTTCGGCTCGCTCAACCCGCGCATGACCGTCGGCCGCATCATCGGCGAAGGGCTGCGTGCGCAGAAGATCGGCACCCGCGCCTCGCGTGACGTGCGCGTCAGCGAATTGTTGGCGCTGGTGGGTCTCCGGGAAGCGCTGCGAAACCGCTATCCGTTCGAGCTCTCCGGCGGCCAGCGCCAGCGCGTCGGCATTGCCCGCGCGCTTGCCGCCAATCCGAAATTCATCATTGCCGACGAACCGATCTCGGCGCTCGATGTCTCGATCCAGGCGCAGATCGTCAATCTGCTCGACGACCTCAAGGCGCGCCTCGGCCTGACCTATCTGTTCGTCGGTCACGATCTGTCGATGGTCCGTTATCTCAGCGACCGCCTCGCGGTGATGTATCTCGGCCGCATCGTCGAGATCGGCACGACGCCAGCGGTGTTCGGCGCACCATTGCATCCCTATACGCGCGCACTGTTGTCGGCGATTCCCGTGCCTGATCCCAAGGCGGGCGGAACGCGCCGGCGCATCGTGCTTGGCGGTGGCGTACCCGATCCGTCGAAGCCGCCGCCCGGCTGCCATTTCCATCCGCGCTGCCCCCTGGCGACCGAGATCTGCGCCAAGGTCGATCCGACACAGCGCGATTTCGGCTCCGCCGTCACCGGCCAGCATCTCGTCGCCTGCCACCACGCTGGCGAAGCCGCATCATGAGAAATCTGGAAAACCGAGGATCCCAATGACCAAGCAATTGGCGGGCATGTATGCCGCCCTGATGACCGGACTGAGCGATGCCGGCGAGTTCGATCCGCAACGCCAGCGCAACATTAACGACTATGTGCTGCGCCAGGGTCTGGCCGGTCTCTATGTCGGTGGCAGCAGCGGCGAATCCGGCTTGCTGACGGTGGACGAATTGTTGGCGCAGCAAGAGGTGGCCTTCGCCAGCGCGACTTCAAGGGCCGTCAAGCTGATCGCCCATGTCGGCATGCCGAACGTGCGCGATTCTATCCGTCTGGCGCGGCAGGCGCAGAAGCTTGGCTATGACGCTCTGTCGGCGCTGCCGCCGCATTCCTACCCGTTCTCCGACGAGGAAGTCTTCGGCTATTACCAGGCACTGGCGGCGGCGACGGACCTGCCGCTTATTGTCTACGAGATACCCTTGCGCACCGGCCGGCCGCTGCCGCTTCCCCTGCTGGTTCGGCTGCTCGACCTCAAAAATGTCGTCGGCATCAAGTTCACTTCCACCGACTTGTTCAAATATTCCCTGCTGCGCAAGCGGCAGCCGCAAAAGCTCTTCTACTACGGCTTCGATGAGATCTATGCCGCCGCCGGCATGCTCGGCACCGAAGGCGGCATCGGCACAACCTACAATCTGCTTGGCAGGCTCTACGTAGCGATCGACCAGGCGGTCCGCGCTGGCGATCTTTCACGGGCGAAGGCGCTGCAGATGGTGTCGCAGGATTTCGTCGAGGCACTGCTGGCGACCGGCGTGCTGCCGGGCATGAAGGCGGCCTTCCGCGTTATCGGCGTCGATTGCGGCCCGACCCGCGCGCCGATGGCGCTGGCGGTCACCGATGCCGAGGACCGCATGCGCGCGGTGCTCGCCCGCCCGGCGATCAAGGAGTGGCTGGTGTGAGCCGAGGCTTCCTCCCCGACGAAGCGAGAGCGCCGGGCCGAATGGCGAGAAGCGCAGCTTGCCGGCCTGCGCGATGATCGCGGCGTCACGTCCGCGCGGGCTGATTGCTCACGAAGCTGTCGCCGTTTCATGTGCAGGCAGTGCCGCCGCCAGCCGGTCCGCCCATTCCTCGATGCCGGACCGTGTCGACAACAGGTCTTGCCGGATTTCGACAAGGACAGCAGGGATGCCGCGATCATCGCCATGGATGGGCACGGCGTAATCGGCGTCACGGCTGATCACGTAAGGTACGTTGGCCGCGACATTGAGTGCCGCGTCGGTGCGCAGGCCAAAAAGGATCGCTGCGGCGAGATCGGCTGCATGCGCATGCAGCACGCCCGCATGCCATGGTCTCGCGATGCCAAGGAACACCGGCGTGAAGGAATGCATCGTCACGATCCGCGTCGGCCTGCCTTCAGCCATCCGGCGATCGAGAAGTGCTGCCACCCGCTCATGGAACGGCGAAAACATGATTTCCGCGCGTCGAGTTCGTTCCGCCTCATCAATGCCGACATTGCCGGGAATGTTGGTGTCTTCCGACAGCACCGGAATGCTGCCCGGGCTGCCGAGTGGCCGGTTGAGATCGATCAATAGTCGGGAATAGCCGCTGAGAAAGGCCGGTGCATCGAGCCGTGCCGACAACAGGCGCGTCACCTCCGCGGCACCGATGTCCCAGGCGATGTGGCGTTGCAGATGGCTGGCATCGAGCCCGAGCTGGCCGTACTCCGCCGGCATGTGGTTGGACGCATGCTCGCACAGCAGGACGATGTCGCAACGGCCGTGCTCGTTGAGAACCTCGACGGCTTCCGGCCAATCTCCTTGAGGGGGCGAGTCTTTTTCGGCCTGCGAAGTCATCAATAAAGCGTCCGGTAGAGATCGCAGATAGCAGCTGGATCGAGGCCGGCCAGGCGCTCGGCTTCATGCCGCTTCAGCCCGACAAAGGTCTCGATGAAGATCGGGGCGAACCATCCCGTAACGGTCTTGTCGGCCAGAAGCGCATCCAGCGCCGCCGGCAAGGTCTCGGGCAGTCGCACCAAACCGAGTTCCGCCCGTTCCGCCTCGCTCATCAGCGTCGGGTCGCCGGTGACCAGCGGCGGCGATGGCAGGTTCGCCTTCAGCCCTTCAAGCCCGGCGCGGATGATCGCCGCCAGCGACAGATAGGGATTGCCGGTGGCGTCGGCTGCCCGGTATTCGATATTGTACTGCCGTGCCGGATCGCGTCCGCCGATCGTCACCGTTGGGCAGATGCGGAGCGACGCTTCGCGGTCACGATCGGCGAGCCAGGTGTAGGACGAACTCCAGCTGTGCGGCTTGAGGCGATAGAAGGACGACACGCTCGACGCCGTCATGGCGGTCATCCCAGGCAGATGGCGCAACACGCCGGCGCAGAAAGCGCCAGCCTTGGCGGAGAGGCCGCCAGGACACGCCGGATCGTAAGTTGACGGTTTGCCGGCTTCGTCGACGAAGCTGAAATGGATGTGCACGCCATTACCGACCGCATCGGGCGCGATCTTGGGGGCGAAGCTCGCGCGCCAGCCGGCATTGCGCGCCACTTCGCGCGTGATTTCGCGAATGGCGACGGCACGGTCGGCCGCCGTCAACGCATCGGCCGGCTCGTGCGTCACCTCGAATTGTTCATTGCTGAATTCGGCGATGACCACTTCAGGGCTAACGCCTGCCTCTTCGAGTGCCGCCATCAGATTGGGGGCGAACGGATCGGTGCGGCGCAGCGCGGCAAAGGACATCGCATGCGCCGGCGCGAAGCTGCCGTCGGCAATGTGGAATTCGTGCTCGAAGGCGGCAATGACGGAAAGGCCGGTGGCCGCCTTCAATTCCGCCAGCGCATCCCGGAGCATGGTCCGCGTGCAGCCGAGCCACGGACTGCCGTCGAGCTCGACAATGTCGCCGGCCACCATGTCGAACGACGTCGCCGATCCCGTCCGTTCGGTGCGGAAGCGCGCGGTGAGATCCGGGATCAGCCGAAGGTCGCCGGACGAGCCCCAGGGGTTGGGATCGACGATCGAATTGAACGGCGTCATCGACAGATTGGCCTGCAGCCAGCCGACACCGGTTGTTGCGGTCTTCTGCAATCTGCTTTCGGCCACGAAACGACCCCGTGTGATGGCGGAGAGATCTGTCGTGATGACAGCGACGAGGGGCTCGACGGTCGATGTCATGCAGTTCTTCCCAAAGCGGTGAAGCGGTCGACTACTGTGTCGGTATCCGTGACCCAGCAATAGCCGCCGAAGGCCTTCAGCGCGATGTCGTGGCGCTCCTGGGTGATGGTGGCGCAGGCATCCGACACGCAGGTGACGAGATAGCCACGGTCGGCGCCGTCGCGCACCGTCATGTCCACGCACTGGTCGGTCAGCACGCCGACCACGACGAGGTAGCGGATGCCGAGGTTTTTCAGAAGGTAGTCGACGTTGGTCGAGTTGAAGATGCCCGACGAGGTTTTCGGCAGCATGATCTCGTCGCCGACCGGCGTCAGCGATGCAACCGGCAGGCCTTGGGGGAGGCTGGGCGCGACATGGATCGGCGTCAGCTTGTGGTCAAGCGAGCGGTCGCGGCCGTCTTCGGTCAGGCTCTGGATGATGGTGTGCAGCACCTCGACGCCATTGGCACGCGCCGCCGCCAGCAGGCGCTCCTGGTTGGGGATCGTCTGCGCGGATGTTTGCCGGTAGAAATAATGGTCGGGGCCGCGCTCCGGATGCGAGGGGTCTGCGCCCGGCTCCAGCCAGATGCGCTGCATGTCGACGAGCAGCAGCGCCGTCTCGCCGGCACGGAAGGCTTCGTCTCGCTTGGGTAGGGCTTGGGTCATGCCTTGTCGTCCTGCTTTGCTGCTTTGGGTCCGGGTGTCTTGCGTGGTCCAACTGTTTGACGCGCGCCTTTCTCTTCCGCATCGCTGTCGAGCGTCACCGCATTGGCGTGCCGCACTTTCTCGATCCTTTCGATGCGAGCCCGGGCGTCATCGCCCAGCGTGGAGACGATCTGGGCGGTCAACGCCTCCATCTGTGCGATCGCCGGCGCCAGCGTGTCGTAGGGTGAGGCGACTTCGAGCGGGCTGACGATCGTGACTTCGGCAAGATCGGATATCGGCGACAGCCACTGGTCGGTGAACAGAAGAATGCGTACATCGAGCGCCGCCGCCTGCCTTGCATACGCCATCACATCGAGCTGGTAGCGGCGATAGTCGAAGACGACCAGCACGTCGCGGCGGCCAAGGTCGGCCAGCGTGTCGAATGCCTGCGGAGAGAGCATACCGAGATCGCTGACCCCAGTGCGGAACTGCACGAGATATCCAGCGAGCATGCCGGCGATGTGGCGGCTGAACCGGCCGCCGACCAGCACGATCTCGCCCTTGGCCTCCATCAAAAGGCGGGCGGCCCGCTCGTAGGTCTGGACCGGTGTCGCGGCGGTAGTCTTCTGCAGAGCCGCGGTGACGGAATCGAGATAGGCCAGCACCGCGCTGTCGCTGGAATCGCTTTGCCGCTTGGTCTCCATCATCAACAGCGGCGAATGCAGCCTGGCTTCGACCTCGGCAAGCAGCTTTGCCTGGAAATCCGGAAACCCCTCATAGCCGAGCTTGACCACCAGCCGGACAACGGTGGGATCGCTGACGCCGGCGCGCCGCGCGAGCGACGAGGCGGTGCCAAGGCCGGAGGTCGGATAGTCCGTCAACAGCAGCCGGACGATCTTCTCCTCTGATGGCGTCAGCGCCAGATCCCCGCGCATCAGAACATCGCGTATCGCCATTGACCTCCCCGAAAATGCCTCTTGGGCTCCCAGCCTCGTTGTGTCGAGTTTATTACAGAGATTTTAATTAAGGTCAATAATGAAGAGGTGTTGACATAATTGGAAGAGTAGCCTTAGCTTGACGGAAAGCAGCCAAGGGACCGCTGGCGCATGCGGGAATCGGTACCGGCATGAAGCGGCGCAAACCTCACATCCACGGATTAGCCCCACCGATCGAATGTCTCCAAGCCAAGTTCAAGATGAGGCAGGATGAGCGCCTGTACGACCGGCCGGCGCGATCAACGCGCTGGAGCAAGACGATCCGGTGCTCGCAGCGATGATGAACGCGTACAACGCGCATCGCCAGGACTGACCGGCGCACCGGCAAGGAAACAGGATGATTCCCAATCTCAACATCGTGCCGTTCGTCAGTGTCGACCATATGATGAAGCTGGTGCTCAGGATCGGCGTCGAGCGGTTTCTGATCGAACTCGCCGGCTATATCGAGGATGACTTCCGCCGCTGGGAGCTGTTCGACAAGACGCCGCGCGTCGCTTCGCACAGCGCCGAGGGCGTCATCGAACTGATGCCGACCAGCGACGGCGAGGTCTATGGCTTCAAATATGTCAATGGCCATCCCAAGAACATGCGCGAGGGCCGCCAGACCGTGACCGCCTTTGGCATGCTGGCCGACATGCACAACGGCTATCCTGTATTGCTGTCCGAGATGACCATCCTGACCGCGCTGCGCACGGCTGCCATGTCGGCCCTTGCCGCGAAGCATTTGGCGCCGGCCGGTTCCCGCTGCATGGCACAGATCGGCAACGGCGCGCAAGCCGAGTTCCAGGCGCTGGCCTTCAAGGCACTGCTCGGCGTCGACAGGCTGAGGCTTTACGATATCGACCGTTCGGCGACCGAAAAATGTATCCGCAACCTCGCCGGCCTCGGCTTCGACATGGTCGCTTGCACTACCGCGCAGGAGGTGGTCGAGGGCGCCGAAATCATCACCACCGTCACCGCCGACAAGCAATATGCCACCATACTGACCGACAACATGGTCGGAGCGGGCGTGCACATCAACGCCGTTGGCGGCGACTGTCCGGGCAAGACGGAACTGCACCGCGACATCCTGCTGCGCTCCGACATCTTCGTCGAATACCCGCCGCAGACGCGCATCGAAGGCGAGATCCAGCAGCTTGCGCCGGATCATCAGGTGACCGAGTTGTGGCAGGTGATCACGGGCGCCGTTAAGGGCCGGCGCGATGCCGGCCAGGTTACGCTGTTCGATTCGGTCGGCTTCGCCATCGAGGACTTTTCGGCGCTGCACTATGTTAGGAATCAACTGATCTCGACCGGCCTCTGCCAGGAGCTCGACATGCTGGCCGATCCCGACGAGCCACGCGACCTCTTCGGCATGCTGCTCAGGGCAGCCCAATAGGGCAGAGGCCGTGCGCAGTTGCGGCGATCCGCATCCTGCTGAATGATTGCGGCCATTGTCAGCTTTGCCGGCGCGCGGGGAAAAATTGTTCGTCGCGGCGGCTTCGAAGGGCCGATCGTTTCTTTCTTGGCAATCTGGAGTCGATGAGACTTGCAGGCATTGCTGGCGTTGTGACCGCCGAGAGTGCACGCAAGTCCAACAGTCCTGGTTTGCGGATGGGCAAACATCCGCAGAAAACCAGGAAAGGAGCCTGATATGCCCAGAATAGTACCCGTGCTTGATCTGAGCCACTTTGAACAAGGCGCATCGGAACGCCGGACGTTTCTGGCGGATCTGCGTTCCGCCTCGCGCGACATCGGCTTTTTCTATCTGGCTGGGCATGGCATCTCGTGGGTGGAGATCAGCGAGGTGCTCACCGCGTCGCGCCGCTTCTTTGCCTTGGGCGAGGCCGACAAGCTCGCGATCGAGATGGTCAAGTCCTCGCAGTTCCGCGGCTATACGCGCGCCGGCGGCGAGCTGACCAAGGGCAAGGCCGATTGGCGCGAACAGCTCGACATCGGCGTCGAGCGCCAACCCATAGCGCAAGGGCCGGGAATTCCTGCCTGGACGCGGCTGCAGGGGCCGAACCAATGGCCGGCTGCGTTGCCGGAGCTTAAACCGGCCTTGCTTGCCTGGCAGGCCAAGGCAACAGCGGTGGCGATTCGGCTGCTGAAAGCTTTTGCGCTGTCGCTCGAGCAACCCGAGGATGCCTTCGACCCGATCTATCGAGACTCACCAAACCATCGCATGAAGATCGTGCGCTACCCCGGCCGCGAGGCGACCGGCGGCGACCAAGGTGTCGGCGCGCACAAGGATGGCGGTTTCCTGACTCTGCTGCTCCAGGATGACAACAAGGGACTCCAGGTCGACTATGATGGCCGCTGGGTGGATGTGAACCCCATTCCCGGCACGCTCGTCGTCAACATCGGTGAATTGCTCGAACTGGCCTCGAACGGCTATTTGCGCGCGACCGTGCATCGCGTCGTGACGCCGCCAGCCGGCATCGAGCGCATTTCGGTGCCGTTCTTCTTCAGCGCCAAGCTCGATGCGACGATACCGCTGCTCCAGTTGCCGGAGGAATTGGCGGCGCAGGCGCGCGGGCCGGCCAGCGATCCGGACAATCCGCTGTTTCGCGATGTCGGCACCAATGTGCTGAAAAGCCGGTTGCGCTCGCACCCTGACGTCGCGCGCCGCCATTACGCGGACCTGCTTCAGCCGGGAACCGGAGCGGGTTGAGCCAGTTGATACAGAACGAACCGAATTTTTCGTAATTCGGACCGATTTTAGAAAATCATTTGTCGTGCCCGTGCAAGGATCGGTTCAGAATGACAAATCCGTTTGGTGTTTTCCTCCCATTTCGCTGAACGGTGTTCCCCTCTGAAGGTTATGACCTTCTTTTGGCCGGGCCGTTTTCGCGCCCGGCCATTTTTCTTTCCGCCGTGCGCGTTGCCGGTGCGGCGTGGATCCGGCAGAGTTCAACATCTGCCAGCCATTGCAATTGGTGGAAGAAGGAGAGGTCTCATGACATCCAATGTCGCCGTCATTGCCGGGGCGGGCTCCGGCTTGAGCGCCTCGCTCGCGCGTCTTCTCGCCAGGGAAGGGTTCCAAATTGTCCTGGCCGCCCGAGATATCGAGAAGCTCGATGCATTGCAGGCGCAAACCGGCGCGCAAGCCGTGGCAACGGATGTCTCCGACGCCACGTCGGTGGAGCGTCTGTTCGATGTCGCCGACAAAACTGGCCCGCTTTCCCTGGTGGTTTTCAACGCCGGCGGCCGCGCCCGCGGTCCGCTGGCCGAACTCGATCCCGAGGCGGTTCGTCAGGCGCTGCTTGTCGGGGCCTATGGTGGGTTCCTGGTCGGCCAGCAGGCGACCCGCCGGCTTATCGCTCAAGGGGCGGGCTCGATCTTCTTCACCGGAGCAACGGCAAGCGTGAAGGGTTTTGCCGGCTCCGCCGGCTTTGCGATGCCCAAATTCGGATTGCGCGGGCTGGCGCAGTCCATGGCCCGTGAACTGGCGCCCAAGAACGTTCACGTCGCGCATTTCATCATCGACGGCGCCATTGCCTCGGCCACGTCCGGACAGGAGTCCGAACCGCAGGATCGGCGGCTATCGCCGGATGCGATCGCCGAGGCCTATCTCGCCATCCACCGCCAGCACCGCAGCGCCTGGACCTGGGAAATGGAACTCAGGCCGTGGGTCGAAAACTTCTGACCGGATCAGCGATCCATGCGACTTTTGCATGGCTCCTGTGCACGGGCCTTGAGGAGAGTCGACATAGTGTATGGATATCACTATATAGCGGCGGCTTCGATGGCTCGCGCCTTGAAGCGCAACGTCATAAGGCGGCTGTAGCGACAGCCATTGAGATGCGAAACGGACTGGAAGCCGTAAAAGGTAGAAGCAATTGCTTGGAGCGGGCAGATCCCGCCAACGGTACGGTCTTTCAGAAACAGAAAATGTTCTTCACCCCTCGAATTCCTTCGGCTCTGTGGACCCTGGACGGCTTCGGCTTGCCGTCCGGCCGCGACTCGGCTCGAATGGGAACATGCATCCTTTACGGGATGCAGACGTTTAGGATTACCAACCGGCTTTGCCGCAAGGGAATAGCAGTATGAGTGAACACGCGATCGAATTCTTGCGGGGATGGATCGGCGAAAAGGTCCATTGCCAGTCCCCGGCCAGGATCGAGAAGCAGGCCGAGACACTGGCCAGGGAATGCGCCGCCAAGGCGGCCGAGGTCGGCATACCGCTGGAGGACATCCAGGAGGAAGTCGGCGACATCCAGGAACTCATCGCTTCCCGGCTAGAGGAAGCGGCCGAGGCCGACGAAAGCCAGCAGGCTTCCAGCAAGGCCGCGGAATAGATTTTCAGGGGCAACCCTGTCTGAATGCGCGGGCTTCGGCCCGCGTTTTCGTCTTTGGTACCCTTCTCAGCCAAATTTTTCTTTGAGCCACGCTTTCGGCAGGGCAGGCACGAAATTGCCATCGCGACCGGTCATGTCGTGATTGGCGACAAGAGCGTTGAGGATCGATTCCTCCACAGTCTGGATCACGGCATCGAAGAACGGGTCGATGTCCACATCGGGAATGAAATCGGCGCTGGCGATGCGGCCAGTCAGCCCCCGCGCAGCGGCAGGATTGGCGGTCGAGAAGGCGAGAAAAATGTCGCCCGAACTGTGGTAGCCGAAGCCGCCGGTCATGGCGACGCCGAGCGGCACGCGGCGGGCCAGCCGCTTCATCTGGTGCGGCAGGAAAGGCGCGTCGGTCGCGACGACGGCGATGATTGAGCCCTTTTCCGCACGCGACGTGGTTTCGCGGATCGCCGGTTCGGTGAGTTCGGAACCGGCGCGCAAGCCACGAATGGTGAAATTGTGCCGCTTGCCGAAATTCGACTGCACGAAGGCGCCGACTGTGTAGGAGCGCCCTTGCCATGCGACGATGCGCGAGGCCGTGCCGGAACCGGCCTTGAAGCCGAAAGTGATCATACCGGTGCCGCCGCCGACGCTGCCTTCCTCGACCGGTCCGCTGGCGGCGGCGTCAAGGGCTTCGGCGACATGCTCCGATGTCAGATGGTGGCCGTTGATGTCGTTGAGAAACCCGTCATAGGTCTCCGCTGCCACGGGCAAGCCCCAGGCGCTGTCGACGGCCGCCGGCAGCACTTGGTTCATCCAACGCAGCGTGCCGTCACGCGAAACCCCGCAGGAATGCGTGTTGGTGATGGTGATCGGGAAGTTGAAGGCGCCGGTTTCCTCGATGATGTGCGAGCCGGTCAGCTCGCCATTGCCGTTCTGGCTGAAGATGCCGGCGAAGACCGGCGTCGCCAGCTCGGCGCGCGACCTGGGCAGGATCGCGGTGACACCGGTGCGCACCGGTCCCTTGCCGACGACAAGCGGACCATCGCCCGATATCAGCGTCGTATAGCCGGCCGCGACGCTAGGCACGTCGGTGATCGCGTTGAACGGCCCAGGCGTTCCGTCGAAGCCGATATTGAAGCTTCGCGCGCGCGGCTTGCCGGACGGCGTTGCCAGATGGTGCGGATTGTCGGTCATGCTCTTAGAACAAGGATCCCTGATTGCCGGGTTCTTTAGCCTTGGCAACTGGGGCCTTTGCAGCGGGCTTTGGCCGCGCCGCGCCGCTGGTTGCCACCGCATCTGCCGTGCCATCGGCGAACTCCAGCGAAAGCGCCATCCCAGACGCCACGTCGGCGGCCTGCTTGATGACGGCGCCGTCGGCATCCTTAACCAGCGCGAAGCCGCGCGCCAGGACGGCCTTGTGCGAAAGCGTCGCCATCAGCCGGTCGGCCTGGATGATGCGGCCGCGCAACCGCTCCAGCCTGAGCAGCATCGCCTGACCGCCGCGTCTCGTCAAAGCCGTCAGTATATCCCCTTGCACACGTTGCCGCCGGACTGTCGGCTCGATCGTGATGCGGCCCTGCAGCAAAGCCAGTTGCTGTCTGTGCCGCTGCAACGAGGCCTTGGCGCATTTTGGCAACTGGTCCGCGGCACGATTGAGCTCCGCGCGCCGGCTTCTCGCCAGGGTGCGCAGCGCCCCTTGCGCGCGCAAAAGATTACGGTCGTTGGTGCGCCGCGCCTCGGCAATCCGCTGCGACAGCATTGCCGGCGTCAATTTTACGGCGAAGAATCGTGCCCGCTTGCGCTCGGTGGAAACCATGAGGCCACGACCGAGCCTCGATGTCGCCTCGTCCAGGCGCCGGCGCGGCAACGCCAGCAATTGATCGGGCGAGGGCAGCGCACGCGCCGCCGCACGGGCTGCCTGACGCTTGCGTTCGAAATTGCGCAGCACCGCGGCCTTGAGCCGTGCGCCGAGGCTGGCCAGCGTCGCTTCGAGGTCAGCCTTCACCGGCACGGCGATTTCGGCCGCGCCCGTCGGTGTCGGCGCCCGCACATCCGCGACAAGGTCGATCAGCGTCCAGTCGGTTTCATGCCCTACGGCCGAAATCACCGGAATGTCGGAGGCGGCGACTGCGCGGGCGAGCGCCTCGTCGTTGAAGCCCCACAGATCTTCCAGGCTGCCGCCGCCGCGCGCGACGATCAGTAGATTGGGGCGCTGGATGGGGCTGTCCCACGCCAGTGCGTTGAAACCGGTGACGGCATTGGTCACTTCCGCACTCGCCGTGTCGCCCTGCACGCGTACCGGCCAGACCAGCACATGCAGCGGAAAGCGGTCCTTGATGCGGTGGATGATGTCGCGGATAACCGAGCCGGTCGGCGATGTGACGACGCCGATGGTGCACGGCATGAACGGCAGCCGGCGCTTGCGGCCGGCGTCGAAAAGCCCTTCAGCCTGTAGCCGGCGCTTGCGCTCCTCCAGCAGAGCCATCAGCGCCCCGGCACCTGCCGGCTCCAGATTGTCGATGACGATCTGGTAGTTGGACTTGCCGGGATAGGTGGTGAGCTTGCCGGTGGCGATCACCTCCATCCCTTCCTCGGGGCGGAATTTCAGCCGGCTCATCGTGCCTTTCCACACCACGGCGTCGAGCCGGGCGCGGTCGTCCTTCAGCGCGAAATAGGCATGGCCGGAGGAATGCGGCCCACGATAGCCCGAGATTTCGCCGCGCACCCGCACATTGCCGAAGACGTCCTCGACCGTGCGCTTCAGCGCGCCCGAAATCTCGCTCACCGTGTATTCGGTGGCGTTGGTGCGTGATTCGGATACTGCTTCGCTCATCGGCCGATTGGGGGCTGGTTGAGCGCCGACGTCAAGGCGGCCATGTCAGTCCCGATATTCATGACGCGCATCCTACCAGCCTGGCAGAATCTGGTTCGACTTGCTCCGCTTCATCTTGGCGAAGGCGAGGGCCGCGAAATCGAACGTCCCCGTCTCCTCGCCGAGCGGCACGGAGATGTTGTCCAGGCTTTCGGAGATGTGGCGGGCAAGCGCATCGACGATCTCCGGCCGCGAGGTCTGGCCACGCATGATGCCGATGCGGCAGTCGGGCAGGGCGCCGAAGCCGTCGGCCTCGCCCAGCACCCGCATGCCGGGCCTGAGCGCGCATTCCGGCAGCACCGAAATGGCGAGGCCGGATAGCACGGCCGCGGTTATCACGGTCGCCGAGAAGCTGGTGAACAGGATGCGGTAGTCGCGGTTCTGCTGGTCCAGCACGTCGACGGCGGCGCGCCTCCAGATGCAGTTCGGCCGGCCGAAGGCCATCGGCAGCGTCTCCTGTTCATGCGTCGCATGGTTGGCCGAGGAGACCCACAGCAGCGGTTCACGCCGCACCACCTCCGATTGGCCGCGCACATCATTGTGCGTCACCAGCGCCAAGTCGAGATTACCGCGCTTGATGTGCTCAACCAGCCCCGGCGTCGGCTCGCAGATGACGGTCAGTTCGACGCGCGGATTGGAGCGGGTGAAGCGCGCCATGATCTCCGGCAGGAAACGGTCGGCATAGTCGTCCGGCGTGCCGATGCGGATCGTGCCTTCGAGCCGCTGGTCGTCGAAGGCGGCGAGCGTCTCGCGGTTGAGATAAAGCAGCCGCCTTGCGTAGGAGAGCAGTTTGTCGCCTTCCTCCGTCAGCCTGTTGCTGCGCCCCTCCTTCTCGAACAGCGGCTTGCCGATCCGTTCCTCCAGCCGGCGCATCTGCATCGACACCGCCGACTGGGTGCGGTGCACTTCTTCCGCTGCGCGGGTGAAGCTGCCGGTGTCGGCGATCGAGATGAAGGTCTGCAATTGATCCAGATCGAGCGGCGCTTTCATCGATGTGATCCATCACTGGTGTTGATGCCAAAGATTAAAAACATTCGTTGGATTAATCAATCGGTCGATGGCAAATTGGCATTGTCCACATGAAGGCATGTGAATCGAAGCCGGAACGGCCGCTGTCATCAGCGCCGATCGTCGGGTTTCGTCCGTTCGAGTCTGAAGGAGACCGACATGACCACGATCGATTTCGCCACCGAGACCTCACGCATCACCTCGCGTCCGGCCGTTGCGACGCGCGTGGCCAACACCGTCTCCAACGTCTACCGCGCCTGGAAAAATCGCCGCGCCTTTTACCGCCTTGGCGAGATGTCGGACGCCGAGCTCGCCGACATCGGCCTGACGCGCGCCGACCTGCATGTCGCAATCGACGTGCCGTTTGGCCGCGACCCGACGGCAATCCTGCGTGAAATCGCCAGCGATCGCGTGGAAACGATCGAGGACATCGCCCGCAAGGTGGCCTGATTGCCGAGTTTCGGTCCCGTTGAACCTTTTTGCGGTTCAGCGCGACCAAGGTTCATGCAGGCTCCCCACTCCCTGCCGGTTCCCCGCCGGCCTGCCTGCACGCTGCCCGGTCCTCCCAAGGACCGGGCTTTTCTTTTTTGCTCAGGCGAATGCCAGCTTTCGCGATGGTTTTGGTATCGATCTGCCGAGATCATGCGCGGCCTCTATCCAGGACGCTATGGCATCTTGAACATTTGCGATGGCCTCTTCGGGAGTCTCACCGTCGCTCATGCAACCAGGAAGATCTGGTACAAGGGCTGAAAACCCACCTCCGTCCTCGATCGCAAGCGGCGCGATGATGACCGGAAATTCAAGTCTGTCCGTCATGTCTCTTTGCCTCGTCGATGAATGTTACGAGTTTCCGGATATTGCGGCGCATCTGCTCCAGCCGTTTGCTCATGGATTTGTCTCGGACGTTTGAACTGCTACCGCCGGTCCATGTCGCGCTTGAACTGGTCGAAGATCGTTTCCACGCCCTTCTGGTACTCGTCGCGCTGCTGGGCGCCGGTTTCGAACATCCTGCCGAAAATGTCGTCGAACGGGTTCCTTGGCCGGCCGCTCGGATTGGCCTGCGGCTGTGGTGCCTGACGCTGCTGCGGTTGCGGTGCCTGAGGTTGCGGCGCCGGCTGCCCGCCCGGCATGCCACCGAAGCCGTCGCCGCCGCCTTGCCGCAGCATCTCCTCGAAGATTTTCCCCAGCGGGTTGTCGCCGTAGGGGCTCTGTGTCTGCTGTGGCTGGGATGGACCTTGTGGTTGTTGCGGCGCGCCGCCACCGAACATATCCTGCAGCACCTTGCCGAGCGGATTATCGCCATAGGGATCGGGTGCCGGCTGCGGCTGGCTTTGTGGTTGCGCTGAGCCGCCGCCGAACATGTCCTGCAAGACCTTGCCGAGCGGGTTGTCCATCTGAGGCGGCGGTGCCTGGCGCTGTTGTGGCGCCGGTGCCTGCATGCCGCCATGCCGCATCATCTGCTCGATGATTTCGCCCAGTGGGTTGTTGCCGCCGCTGAAGCCTCCCGCAGCCTGCATCTGGCCGCCTGTCAACTGGTTTGTCGTCTGCTTGAACAGTCCGCCCATTACCATCGAGGCGATCGCGGGCAGCATCTGCTGCAGGACCTGCTGGCTGACGCCGCTCGCCTGCGCCGCCTGGCTGGCCACGGCGCGCGACAGGTCCTTCGAACCGAACAGATGTCCCAGAATGCCGTTGCCTTCATCGACGCCTTGCGGGGAGAAGGCGCGTGTTGCGTCCTCGAAATACTTGGCGTGCTGACCGCTTGCCATCGCCGTCATGAAGGCGCCGAGCCCATAGGGATCGGCGGTGTTGCGCTGCAACCCTTGTGAAAAGGCCGGCAACAGTGCGGCGACCGCCGCCTGTGTCTGCTGTAGCGAAAGCCCGTATTGCTGGGCAAGCGCCTGCATGCCATTGCCGTTCTGGGCCTGCGTCAGCATGTCGAACAAGGTGGGCATCGGCTTCTCCTCCGGGAAATCCTCGAAAGAGAGCCTAATTCGTTTCAATGCCCGATTGAAGCCGCTTTTGCCGCTCGTCAATGCGAGGGGTTAATAGGCATATTCCATGAATACCGGCTCGATCGAGCCGCCCCAGCGCGTGTGATAGGCCGACAGCATCTCCTCGGCGCTGGTGGTGCCGCGCGCCACAACCTCGTCGAGCGTGTTGAGGAACGAGGTTTCGTCGTAGCCGTCGCGATTCTTCTTGCCGCGGTTCTTAAGCCCGGTGCGCGAAATGGCCATGACGTCGCGCGCGATTTCGCGCAGCGTGGTGTTGCGGAAGGGTGCGGAAATACCGAGCTCCGGCACGGCGTTGCGCATGGCCAGCACTTCCTTGTAGGTCCAGCTCGACGTCAACGCCTCGGCTGCGTCGAGTGCCGCCTCGTCATAAAGCAGCCCGACCCAGAAGGCCGGCAGCGCGCAGATACGCCGCCAGGGACCGCCATCGGCGCCGCGCATTTCCAGGAAACGCTTCAGCCGAACGTCGGGGAACAAAGTCGACAGATGGTTCGCCCAGTCGCCCATCGTCGGCAGGCCGTCCGGCACTTCGTTACGCGCGGCCCCGGCCATGAACTGGCGGAAGGTGATGTGCGTCATGTCGTGATAGCGGCCGTCACGAATGACGAAATACATCGGCACGTTGAGCGCCCATTCGACATAGTCGGCAAAGCCGAAATCCGGCGAGAAGCAGAATTCGAGCAGGCCGGAGCGCTGGTTGTCGGTGTCGCGCCAGATGTCGCCGCGCCAGCTCTGCAGCCCGTTCGGCCGGCTGTCGGTGAAGGGCGAGTTGGCGAACAGCGCCGTCGACAGCGGCTGCAATTTCAGCGACACCTGCATCTTGCGCCGCATGTCGGTCTCGCTCTCGAAGTCGAGGTTCACCTGGATCGTGCAGGTGCGGTACATCATGTCGAGGCCCTTGGTGCCGACCTTGGGCATGTAGCGCGTCATGATCTCATAGCGCGACTTCGGCATTTTCGGCGTCTCGGCCAGCGACCATTTCGGGCTGCCGCCGAGGCCAAGGAAGCGGATGCCCATCGGCTCGGCGATCTCGCGCACCTGCGCCAGGTGGGCGTTGCCTTCCCGGCAGGTCTGGTGGATGGACTCCAGCGGCGCACCGGAGAGCTCGAATTGTCCGCCGGGCTCAAGCGAAATCGCGCCCTGGCCGGTCGGCTCGACCAGACCGATAATGCGGCCGGCATCCATGATCGGATCCCAGCCCAGCTTGTTCTGCATGCCTTCTAGGATGGCGCGGATGCCGCGCTCGCCGCCGTAAGGCACCGGTGCGTTGCCATCGACATAGAACGGGAATTTTTCGTGCTCGGTACCGATGCGCCATTTTTCACGCGGCTTGTTGCCTTCGGCCAGGTGCTCGACAAGCTCGTCTACGCCTTCGATGGGCCGGAAATCGGTTGTGTCGCGCGCCATTGTCAAGCCCTCAAAGGCGGTTGGACCACCGCCGGCGCTAAATGGACGAAATGTCAGTAGCCGATCAAGCGAAAAATCCTGAGCCACAGGTCAAGAGGAATTGAAGGCTACTGCCCGCAAGCACCTCTTGCGAGAGACAACGTCCTACCAGTCGCCGATTGTTGCCTGCATCGCCGCAAGCGCCGCCACGGCCGCCGTGTCGGCGCGCAGGATACGCGGCCCGAGCGGAATGGCGGTCACGAAGGGGAGCGCCCGCAACATTTTACGCTCCTCGTCGGAAAAGCCGCCCTCAGGCCCGACCAGCAGGGCGAGCTTTTTCTCCTTTACCGCCTGCAAGGCAGGCAACGGGTTGTTGGTCGAGGCGTCCTCGTCGCAGAAGATCAGCCGCCTTTCCTTGTCCCACCCGGTCAGCAGGCGCTCGAATTTTTCCGCCTCGCGAACCTCCGGCACCGCCAGGATGCCGCATTGTTCGGCGGCCTCGACGACATTGGCGCGCAGGCGATCGATCGACGGTTTTGCCACCTGCGTGTGCTGGGTGATGACCGGCTGCAAGATGCCGGCGCCCATCTCGACCGCCTTCTGCACGAGATAATCGAGCCGGCCTTGCTTCAGCGGTGCGAAACAATAGATGAGATCCGGCAAAGGCGGCTGCGGTCTTTGCGGTGCCAGTACCTTCAGCCGCACCGACCGCTTTGATTTCGCTGATATCGCCGCCGACCACTCGCCGTCGCGGCCATTGAAAACAAGGATCTCGGTGCCTTCGGCGAGCCGTAGCACATGCAGGAGATAATGGCTCTGCTGCTGGCCGGGTTCGAACTCGATGTCTGGTCCGAGGTCATCGGGCACGAACAGACGTTGCATCTTGTAGTTGGCGCGCATGGCCGAGGAATGGGCGAGGCGGCCGCCGGCGTCAAGCCTTGGCGGAAGGATGCCACACGGGTTGAAAGCCATGGCGCAGGACGGCAAGCGTCGTTTCCGGGGTCAGCAGCACAAGCGTCTTGTCCTCGAACCGATCAAGGCTGGTCGGCGGGCCATATCCGGCAAAAGCCCATGGCAATGCCTTGCCATGGCGCAGGGCATAGGCGTTGCCGCCAGCTGCGATCATCGCGCCATCGGGCAGGCGGGCAAGCGCGTCCATTGTGACTACAGGCCGTTTGCCGCTCGAGGCCAGCCGCTCCGTGTGCAGTCGCTTGTCGACCCGCGGCGCGCGTGGCTCGGCAATCCCGAAGGCTTGGCCGAAACGCCCGACAAAATCCTTGGCCCGTGCGCGCTGGCAAAAGAAGCAGGGGCGATGCCCGGCGGCGAGCGCCGTCACCTCGTCGAGAAAGAACAATTCGGTCCAGCCGGCCTTGCCACCGGCCCGGTTGCGGCCCATCGGCTCGCGCCGCACATTGCGGAATTGGCACACGCAGATGATCCAGGCCTGAAGCGCCCAGCGCTTTTTCAGGAGAGTCTTTGTCGCGGGGGCATGGATGATGCCGCGATTGCCGGTGAACAGGCCGCGCTCCGGCACGGCGTGGATGGCGCCGAACGGATCGACCCGGTTCTGCAGTGGCATAGTTTTCTCCGCGCGCCCGTATCTTGGCTGAAATGCCGGCGTCATGATATCGCTCGCGGCACCTTTTTCATGTCAGCAGGTTTTCGATGCGTGTGCTGGTTGTCCAGAACTACGACAATACCGGGCTCGGCCAGGTCGGCGCGGCACTGGCGGAAGCGGGTGCCGATCTCGATGTGCGCCTCCCCTACAAGGGCGATCCGCTGCCACAGGACGCAACCGGCCATGATGCCATGGTGGTGCTCGGCGGCGGCCAGAATGCGCTGGCCGACGAAGAATATCCCTATTTTCCGGCGCTGCTCGAACTGACCCGCGATTTTGCCGGCAAGGACCGCGCCGTGCTCGGCATCTGCCTCGGCGGCCAACTCGTCGCCCGTGCCTTTGGCGGCGAGAACCGCATCGGCGGCGCCAATGAATTCGGCTGGCGCGGCGTGTCGCTGACGCCGGACGCCAGGGCCGATCCGGTGCTGGCTGAGCTGCCGGAGAAGTTCCCGATCTTCCAATGGCACGACGACACGTTCGTGCTGCCCGAAAACGCCGTGCGGCTCGCCGGCAACGATGTCGCCGAAAACCAGGCGTTTCGCCTCGGCCGCGCCGTCTACGGCTTCCAGTTCCACTTCGAAGCTGACCGGCCGATGGTGAAGGACTGGAGCTCCTCCTTCGCGCCGATCATTGCCGCGCGCCATCCCGACTGGGCCGGCAGGCTCGATGGCGAAATGGCCCGCAATGGCCCTGACGCCGATGCTGCTGGTCTCGCCATTGCCCGTGCCTGGGTGGCGACGATCTGAGAGGCTGTCAGAGCGAATTTCGAAACAGCCTGAGCGTCCATCCCTCGCGTTCTGCGTGACATAATTGGCACGCGGCCATGAATCCGTCTGGGAAAACCCCTTTCATCCTTGGCTTGTGTCCGGCCGTCATCCTAGAAGGCGCGCGCTCTATGTCGGCTGTGCAACCGGGATGAACCTTTTGTGTGACCCGCGCGACACACCATCGATACGGAACACGCCTAGAAGCGCGAAATCGTGGAAACTTTGAAGCGATTTGTCCTTTTCAACGCATTGGTAACCGCCTCGTGCACAGATGCAGAAGGCTCAACAAGAGATGACCTCCGTGAAAGCAGCGCTTCTGTCCTTTGCCATGTTGTCCGCCATCGTGCTTTGCGGTCTTGGTATCTATGCCGCCGATGCGGCCAACAACCACAACGCCGTCGACGGCTACGGCGTCACCGCCTCCCTGCGCTAAGCCAGGGCATCCGTCACACCCTCGGGCGCCGAGGCCCTCAAGGCTCTTTTATCGACATTTCCAGGATGCGTTTGTCCACGCCGTCCACAACGAGCGCGGTAAGCATGCCTGATTGCCAGGCAAGCGTGTCGACATTGACGCGGTTGGCCATCACTTCCGCCTCCGGGACTGGTGTGTGACCGTGCACCACGACCTTGGCGAAGAGGCCGGTGTGGTCGTGGAAAACATCGCGGATCCAGATCAGGTCCTGCGGGTTCTGATTATCCAGGGGAATGCCTGGCCTGATGCCGGCATGGCAGAAGAAGAAGTCGCCTGACGTCACCGAGAACGGCAACGATCGCAGGAAGTCAACATGGCTTTGCGGCACGGCTTCGAGCAGGGCTTGGTGGCCCTTGCGCATGGCTGATTCCGCCTTGCCGAACCAAACGCCGCTGCCGTTGCTGATCGTCACCCCATAGGATTGCGCGGTCTGGATACCGCCAAAGCGGATGAAGAGCCCTTCGGGATCGGGTGTCTTGAGAAAGTCGAGAAAGCCGATGTCGTGGTTGCCAACCAGCATCATGTTTCGCGGATCGCGTTCGCGCGCTTCGATCAGAAAGTTGATGACGCCCTTGGAGTCCGGTCCGCGATCGACATAGTCGCCAAGATGGATGATGCGCCAGTCCGCAACCAGGTCCTTCGCGATCTCGGCCTTGATCTGGCCGTGCATGGCGGCCAGCAGGTCGAGCCGGCCATGCACGTCGCCGATCGCGTAGAGACGCACGCCGGCCGGCCCGCGTGCGTCGAGGAAATGGATGCCGGGTTCCGCCAAGGTCTTGATATCTCCGTGGTCAGATGTCACGGACTTAGCGCCGGAGCTGGTCCTTGCCCATGTCGGTGACCAGACGCTTTCCGCACAGAGCCAGCGTAATGTCCATCTCCTTGCGGATGATTTCCAGCGCTTTGGTAACCCCTTCCTTGCCGAGCGCGCCCAGGCCGTAAAGAAATGGTCGGCCGATATAGGTGCCCTTGGCGCCGAGGCAGAGCGCTTTCAACACGTCCTGGCCGGAGCGGATGCCGCCGTCCATATGCACTTCTATTCTGTCGCCAACCGCATCGGCGATCTCCTCCAGCACCATGATCGACGATGACGCGCCATCGAGCTGCCGCCCGCCATGGTTCGAAACGATGATCGCATCGGCGCCGGTCTTGGCCGCCATCAGTGCGTCTTCCTTGTCGAGAATGCCCTTGAGGATCAGCTTGCCGCCCCAGCGCTCCTTGATCCAGGCGACGTCCTTCCACGACAGTTGCGGATCGAACTGCTCCGTCGTCCATGACGACAGCGAAGCCACGTCGCCGACGCCCTTGGCATGGCCGACGATATTGCGGAAGGTACGGCGCTTCGTGCCAGCCATGCCCATCCACCAGCCAGGCCGCACCGCGATGTTGGCTATGTTGGCCAGCGTCATCTTGGGTGGCGCTGAAAGCCCGTTGCGAACATCCTTGTGGCGCTGGCCGAGGACCTGCAGGTCGAGCGTCAGCACCAGGGCCGAGCACTTCGCCGCCTTCGCCCTGTCGATCAGATTGAGCACGAAGTCCTTGTCGCGCAGTACATAGAGCTGGAACCAGAACGGTTTCTTTGTCACCGAAGCGACATCCTCGATCGAGCAGATGCTCATCGTCGAGAGCGTGAACGGCACGCCGAATTCCTCTGCCGCCTGCGCTGCCAGCATCTCGCCGTCGGCATGCTGCATGCCGGTCAGGCCGGTCGGCGCCAGCGCTACCGGCATCGACACTTTCTGGCCGATCATGGTCGTTTCCAGTGAGCGGTTGCTCATGTCGACCAGCACGCGCTGGCGGAACTTGATCTTCTGGAAGTCTTCCTCGTTCGCGCGGTAGGTGCTCTCGGTCCAGGCGCCTGAGTCGGCATAGTCGAAGAACATCTTGGGCACGCGCCGGCGCGCGAGATCCTTGAGGTCTGCGATGGTGAGAATTTCGCTCATGATGGTCCCCGCTTGGTCGAATTGACTAGGAGCGCCTGCGCGCTGGTTCGCTGTCGCCGGCTTCCGAACGCTGCCTCAGCCTCAGCCGCGACACGCGTTGCCAGTCGCCGCTGCGCTCGGCTTCCGCCATCGAACGCTCGACATAGGTCATGTGGTCCATTGCCGCCTGGCGGGCGCCGGCCGGATCGCCGGCCTTGACCGCGGTGTGGATCGCCCGGTGCTGCGCCAGCAGCGCCTCGCGCGCGCCGGGCACTGTGAACACCAGCAGCCGGTTCTGGAACACGCCTTCCGACAAAAGCCGATAGCAGGAACGCAGCGTGTGCAAGAGCAGGATGTTGTGCGCGCATTCGCAGATCGCATGATGGAATTCGACGTCGATCTCGGCTTCGTCGTCGAAGTCGCCGGTGCGATGCGCCTCGTCCATGCGTGCCATGATGCGGTCGAGTAGGGCAAGGTCCTCGGGTGTGGCGCGCCGCGCCGCATATTCGGCGGCTATGCCTTCGATCTCGCGGCGGTATTCCAGATAGTCGGCCACCGCCTTGCGATGCGTCGAGATCAGGTCCGCCACCGGCTTGGTGAACAACTGGCCGATAATGTCGGCGACGTGGGTGCCGCCGCCCGGACGTGTCGACAGCAGGCCGCGCCCTTCGAGCGCCTTCAGCGCATCGCGCAGAATGGGCCGCGACACATCGAACTGGCGTGCCAGCTCGCGCTCGCCGGGCAGCCGGTCGCCGGTGCGCAGCACGCCTTCGAGAATTAGGCTTTCGATCTGCTGCACCACCTCGTCGGCGGTGCGCGAATGCTCGATCCTGGAGAAAATGTCGCCCAAAGGAAGCGCCTGGAGAACGGAATGATGTCGCGCAGATTAATGCCTCCGTCGCCAACTGGTCAAATTATTTATCCAATTCGTCTCATCGGGTCGATTTCCGCGTCGCGCCGGCATATCGCCTCGGGCTAAACTTTGCTGTTTACGTCCCTCGCCGATTGCCGCAAGAGGACGCCATTGCACGAAGGGTCGAAACCAGGGGGACCAGACGTGTCGGACGAGACGTCCAATCTTGAATTCCAGCCGCGCAGCCAAGGCAGTGTCCTGGGCTTTCCGGCGCATGAAGGCCGGCCCGGCGCGCTCGGCGAGGTTCATGCCCGCCCGCATCCGCTGGTCGAGAAGCCGCGCGTGCTCGTCCAACTCTCCTTCATGACCGAAGGCGGCTCCGCGGTCGACCATGCCGTGCTTTCGGAACTGTCACGCCGCCTCGGCATCGCCGCGCCCGAGCGTCATGCCCGCCACCACGCGATGAAATGGGGCAAGGGCACGCTGCGCTGGGAGCGGCACACGGAATTCTCGACCTATCTCTGGGAAGGGCCGTTGGCCGAGAACGGCCGGGGGCAAGAGGATTCGCCTTTCGGCAACGGCTTTTCACCGCCGGGAACCGTCATCTCGGGTATCCGGCTCGAGATCCGCAAATGGACGCAGGCGAACGAGAGGCTGATCGCCGGCTTCGATCCGACCAGCCTCTGTCACTCGCTGGTCGAACGCGGCAGCGCGGCCATCGTCACCGACTTCCGCCAGGACGGCGACGGCATGACCCGCATGCTGGTGCTCGACCGTGGTCTCACTCCGGCCAGCACCGGCGCGCTGTCGCAGCGGCTGATCGACATCGAAACCTACCGCACGCTTGCCATGCTCGGCCTGCCGCTGGCGCTCACCTTGTCCGGCCGCGCTCGCCGCATCGAGGACCGCTTGGCGCAGACGACGCTGGAAATGAAGGTCGCCGAGACGCGCGACAACCAGACGCTGCTCGCCGGCCTGACGGAGCTTGCCGCCGAACTGGAGGCCGATGCCGCTTCCAGCCTCTACCGCTTCGGCGCCAGCCGCGCCTATGACGGCATCGTCACGGAAAGGCTGGAGGCGTTGGATGAGGAGCCTGTCCAGGGCTACGACACCTGGGCGGGCTTTCTGCTGCGGCGCATGGCGCCAGCCATGCGCACCTGCCGCTCGGTCGAGGAGCGCCAGGCCAATCTGTCGCGGAAGCTGACCCGTGCCACCACGCTGCTGCGGACCTGGGTCGATGTCGAGGTCGAGAAGCAGAACCGCGACCTGCTCGCCTCGATGAACAACCGCGCCCGCCTGCAACTGCGCCTGCAGCAGACCGTCGAAGGCCTCTCGGTCGCCGCCGTCTCCTATTACGTGGTCGGCCTCATCGGCTATGTCGCCAAGGGCGCATCGGTTTTTGGCCACACCTTCGCGCCGGAGGTCGTCACCGCCTCCTCGGTGCCGTTCGCCGTCCTGCTGGTCTGGTGGGGCGTGCGCAGGGTGCGACGGATGCATTCCGAGCCGGCGAAACATCCGGGCGAATAGTCCGCGCATGCTTCGAACGCAATAGAAATGCAGCGGCAGATTGCCGCTGCGGAAGCTTTGCCCGCGTTCGCCGCCCGGATGCCACCAAAGGAGGGTTTGCAACAAATGCCGCTAGCTGGTAAATCATTTTTACCAGTCGAGTGGAGGAAGCGCCGATGTCCGGCCTTGCCATGCCCAAGCCAGACGCCGGGACGCTGCGCCAGCGCAACGAAATCGTCGCCGACATGCGCATCATCGTGCCGGGCGAGGGCGTGGTCGACGCCGCCAACGAAATGCGAGCCTTCGAAAGCGATGGCCTGACCGCCTACCGGCAAGTGCCGCTGGTCGTGGTCCTGCCCGAGACGGTGGCGCAGGTCTCGCGCGTGCTGAAATACTGCAACGACCGCAACATTCGCGTCGTGCCGCGCGGATCCGGAACCTCGCTGTCGGGCGGCGCGCTGCCGTTGGAGGACGCGGTGCTGCTCGTCATGAGCAGGTTCAACCGCATCCTCGAGATCGATTTTCCCAACCGTATCGTCGTCGCCCAGCCCGGCGTCACCAATCTCGGCATCACCATCGCCGTCGAGCAGGACGGGTTTTACTATGCCCCCGATCCATCCTCCCAGATCGCCTGCTCGATCGGCGGCAACGTGGCGGAGAATTCCGGCGGCGTGCACTGCCTGAAATATGGCCTCACCGCCAACAATGTGCTCGGCATCGAGATGGTGCTGATGAATGGCGAGGTGGTGCGGCTCGGCGGCGGCCACCTTGACGCCGAGGGCTATGATCTGCTCGGCGTCATGACCGGTTCGGAAGGTCTGCTCGGCGTCGTCACCGAGGTCACCGTGCGCATCCTGAGGAAGCCGGAGACGGCGCGCGCCCTGCTGATCGGCTTTCCGACCAGCGAGCAGGGCGGCCAGTGCGTCGCCGACATCATCGGCGCCGGCATCATTCCAGGCGGCATGGAAATGATGGACCGGCCGGCGATCCATGCGGCGGAAGATTTTGTCCATGCCGGCTATCCCCTCGATGTCGAGGCGCTGCTGATCGTCGAGCTCGACGGTCCGAGCGTGGAGGTCGATCATCTCATCACCGCGGTCGAGGCGATCGCCATCCGCAACGGCTCGACTATGTGCCGCATCTCGCAGTCCGAGCAGGAGCGGCTGAGTTTTTGGGCCGGCCGCAAGGCGGCCTTCCCCGCCGTTGGCCGCATCTCGCCCGACTATTACTGCATGGACGGCACGATCCCACGCAAGGAGTTGCCGCGCGTGCTGGCCGGCATGCGCGAGCTGTCGGAAAAATACGGTCTCGGCGTCGCCAATGTCTTTCACGCCGGCGACGGCAATCTGCATCCGCTGATCCTTTACGATGCCAACGTGCCGGGCGAACTCGACAAGGCGGAAAGCTTCGGCGCCGACATTTTGCGGCTTTGCGTCAAGGTCGGTGGCGTGCTCACCGGGGAACATGGCGTCGGGGTCGAGAAGCGCGACCTGATGCCGGAAATGTTCAACCAGGTCGACCTCGATCAGCAAATGCGCGTCAAATGCGCTTTCGACCCCAACCATTTGCTCAATCCCGGAAAGGTGTTCCCGCAACTGCGTCGCTGTGCTGAACTCGGCCGCATGCACGTGCACCGCGGCCAGATGGCATTTCCCGATATTCCGAGGTTTTGAGATGATGGGGCCGCAGAACTCGGGTTCCTCGCCCCCGCAAAGCGGGGGGAGGAATCAGGTGCGAATATGACCACCTTCACCCCCACCACCTCAGATGAAGTCCTCTCCACCGTTGCCTGGGCGGCGGCAGAGGAAATATCGCTCGAAATCCTTGGCCGCGGCTCCAAGCGCGGCATCGGTCGTCCGTTGCAGACCGAGCACACGCTCGACCTGTCGAAACTCTCGGGCGTGACCCTCTATGAGCCCGCCGAACTGGTGCTGTCGGCCAAATCAGGCACGCCGCTGGCCGAGATCGAAAAGCTGCTGGCTGAAAAGGGCCAGCAGCTTGCCTTCGAGCCGATGGACTACGGTCCGTTGCTCGGTGGCGAGCCGGGCAAAGGCACCATTGGCGGCGTGCTCGGCGCCAACCTGTCCGGTCCCCGCCGGCTGAAGGCGGGCGCCGCGCGCGACCATATCCTGGGCATCAATGTCGTTTCCGGCCGGGGCGAAGCCTTCAAGTCGGGCGGCCGCGTGGTCAAGAACGTCACCGGCTACGATCTGTCGAAGCTGATGGCCAACAGCTGGGGTACGCTGGCCGTCTTCACCGACGTCACCTTCAAGGTGCTGCCAGCGGCCGAGACCGAAGTCACGCTCGCCGTTCGTGGCCTGCTCGATGATGCCGCCTGCACCGCCATGGCCTTGGCGCTTGGTTCCAGCGCCGAAGTGTCGAGTGCCGCCCACCTGCCGGAGCGCATCGCCGCGCGTGTTGCCGGCGGCACGCTCGGCAGTGATGCCGCCACGCTGCTGCGCGTCGAGGGCTTTGGTCCTTCCGTCGCCTATCGTATCGCCGCGCTGAGGACACTGCTCGGCAAGGCCGGGCCGCTGGAGGAGATTGCCAGGGAGACCTCCAAGGCAATCTGGCGCGATATGAGGGATTGCCGGCCCTTCGTCGATGGCAGCGAGAAGCCGGTCTGGCGGGTCTCGATGATGCCCGCCCAGGGGCATCAGATGGTTCTGACGCTGCGCATGCAGGCCGCCGTCAGCGCCTTCTACGACTGGCAGGGCGGGCTGGTGTGGCTGCGCATGGAGGAGGGCGATCCCGAAGCCGCTCTGCTGCGCGGGCTTCTGAGGAAACATGGCGGCGGCCATGCGACGCTGGTGCGCGCTACCCCTTCCCATCGGGCGGCTCTGCCGGTGTTCGAGCCGCAGGCGCCGGCATTGGCGGCGCTCAGCCAGCGGCTGAAGCAGGAATTCGACCCGAAGAACATCCTCAATCCCGGCCGCATGGCCTAGGACATCAGAGATGCAGACCAATTTTTCGCCCGCCCAGCTTGCCGATCCGCATGTCGCGGAGTCCGAAAAGGTCCTGCGCAAATGCGTGCATTGTGGCTTCTGCACCGCCACCTGCCCGACCTATGTGACGCTTGGCAACGAACTCGATTCGCCGCGCGGGCGCATCTATCTGATCAAGGACATGCTGGAGAACGGCCGTCCCGCCGACAAGGAGATCGTCACCCATATCGACCGCTGCCTGTCGTGCCTCGCCTGCATGACCACCTGCCCGTCGGGCGTCAACTACATGCACCTGGTCGACCATGCCCGCGCTCATATCCAGGAAACTTACACGCGGCCGCTGCTTGACCGGCTGACCCGCGCCATGCTGGCCTTCGTGCTGCCTTATCCCCAACGCTTCCGCGCCGCGCTCAAGCTGGCCAGGCTGGGCAAGCCTTTCATCGATCTGTTCGAAAAAATTCCGGCGCTGAAGCCTCTCGGCGCGATGCTCAAGCTCGCACCGGCGTCGATCCCGGCGGCCTCGCCGATGGCCTTGCCGGGCGTCCATGCTGGGCAGGGGACGAAAAAGGGCCGGGTCGCCATCCTTACCGGATGCGCGCAGTCGGTGCTTGATCCCGGCATCAACGACACCACCATCTCGTTGCTGACCCGGCTCGGCGTCGAGGTCGTGGTGCCGCCGGGCGAGGGCTGCTGCGGCGCACTGGTTCATCACATGGGGCGGGAAGAAGCCGCCCTTGCCTCGGCCAGGCAGAATGTCGATGCCTGGACGCGCGCCATCGAGCAAGGCGGGCTCGACGCCATCATCATCACCGCGTCGGGCTGCGGCACGACGATCAAGGATTACGGCTTCATGCTGCGGCTCGATCCGGCCTATGCCGACAAGGCCGCGCGCGTGTCGGGGCTGGCCAAGGATATCACCGAGTATCTGTCCGCCATCGATCTGCCTGAACCGGTGCGCAAGCCGGGCACGGTCGTTGCCTATCACTCAGCCTGCTCCATTCAGCACGGCCAGAAGATCATCCGCCAGCCGAAGGAACTGCTCGCCAAGGCCGGCTTCGACGTGCGCGAGCCGCGCGAGGGGCACCTCTGTTGCGGCTCGGCCGGCACCTACAACATCCTGCAATCCGAGATTTCGGCCAGGCTGCGCGATCGCAAAGTGAAAAATATCGAGGCGACGGGCGCCTCGATCGTCGCCACCGGCAATATCGGCTGCATCACGCAGATCGCATCCACCGCCAGGATGCCTGTGGTGCATACGATCAAGCTGCTCGACTGGGCTTATGGCGGGCCGAAGCCGGAAGGCGTTCTGGAAGAAAGCTTGGTGGCGGCGGAGTAGGTAGGCCCACCGCTACTCGGCCGCGAGCCTGCCCGCCGTGCCGTAGGTAGCTTCATAAAGCGCGCGCTGGCGGCTGAGCGCCACCATCGTGTTGCGCAGCAGGATCGCCACCGTGATCGGGCCGACGCCGCCTGGCACAGGTGTGATCCAGGAGGCAACCTCGCGTACGCTTTCGGTGTCGACGTCGCCGACAATGCGGCTCGTGCCATCAGGCCCAATTTCGGAATTGATGCCGATATCGATGACGGCCGCCCCTGGTTTCACCATGTCGGCCTTGATCAGCCTGGGCTTGCCAACGGCGACGAACAGCGCGTCGGCGCGCCGCGCATGGGCGGCAACCGAGCGCGTCATGTGATGGCAGACCGTCACGGTCGCGCCTTCGCTCATTAGAAGGAAAGCGATCGGCTTGCCGACGATTTCCGAATGGCCGACGATGACCACTTCAAGCCCCTTGAGATCAAGGCCGGTTTCCTTGAGCAGTTCGACCGAGGCCGCCGCGGTGCAGGGCGCGAGGTCGAGCTGGTTGTAGACGATGTTGCCGATCGAGGCCGGGTGCATGCCCTCGACGTCCTTCAGCGGATGCACGGCCGCCTGCAGCGTCTTGATCGGGATATGCGCGGGAACCGGCCGCTGGATGATGATGCCGGTGACGCGCGGATCGGCATTCAGGCCGTGGATGGCTGCTTCGAGTTCACCTGCGGTGATGGTGGCGGGAAAACGCCGTTCCTCGAAATCGATGCCGGCGAGCTGTGCCTTCGCACGCTGGTTGCGCACATAGACATCGACCGCGTCGGTATCGCCGACGGTGATCGAGATCAGCTTGGGCGGGAAACCCTCAGCCTTGGCAATGGCCGCGTCCTCGCGCACGGCGGCGATGATGCGCTGGGCAACCGGCCCGCCCTTGAGATAGCGGCTGTCGTCGGACGGGGACATAGTTCGAACCTTTGGTGGGGAAATTGTGCACTGCAATAGCAGAGCATGGTCCGGAAATCAGCCCCGAAAACGAAACACCGTGCTTTCGGGGCGACCTGTCGCACCGTGAAACGAAAAGGGCAGCCCGGTTACCCGCGCTGCCCTCTCGTGACTGGCCGTATCCCCACACGGCCCGTCCCCCGTTAACTCGCTGCCAGTCTAAGCACGTCTTCCAAAAGTGCGCTATGACTTGAGGGCAACAGTGCGTCAAAAACTGCTCAACACTGCTTAACCGGCTGATTCGCTATCACTATATCACTTCGACAGTCGTTCCGACATTGACCCGTTCATAGAGGTCGACGACATCCTCGTTGCGCATGCGGATGCAGCCCGACGACACCGCGCCGCCGATCGTCCAGGGCTGGTTGGTGCCGTGGATGCGGTACTCGGTGGTGCCGAGATAAAGCGCGCGCGCGCCGAGCGGGTTTTCCATGCCGCCGGCCAGATAGGTCGGCAGGTAGCGGCCCTTGGCCGCCTCGCGCTTGATCATCTCCGCCGGCGGACGCCAGTCCGGCCAGACGCGCTTGTTGGTGATCTTGTGCGTGCCCGACCATTCGAAGCCGGGCTTGCCGGTGCCGACGCCGTAACGCCGCGCCTTGCCGCTCTTCTCGACCAGATAGAGGAAATTCTGCGTGGTATCGATGACAATGGTGCCCGGCTTCTGGGCGCCTTCATAGGCGACTTCCTGCGGCAGGTAGACCGGATTGATCTGCGGGCGCATGACCATGCGTTTGGCCGGGGCCTGCACGGCGGCCGTCTGCACGCGGTCGGGCTGCGCGGTGCGCTGGCGCGGCTGCGCGGCCTGTCGGTTCTGCCGAACGATACCCGGCGCATGGCCGAGTTGCAGCACCCAGGGCGCGGAAAGGTCGGGGCTCACCATCACCGGCGGTCTGTCGGCATAGCGGTCGCCGGCGGTTGAGGGTGTGACGCCGGCGGCAAACACAGCCACGGCGCCGAGCAAGGGAAACAGAACTCTCTTCATCGGGAACGCACCTTGATCGTCTAATACACCGGGCGAGAACGCTCCCGGCTTGCGCGATCATTGGCGGCGAGCAGCAACCGAAACATGAATCGGAATGCGTAAAATGCGGTTCTGTCAGTAAACCCTTTGGTGTGGTTACCGCCGGGTTCAGGAATCTGGTAAAGCCACGGTAAAGACAGCGCGGAAGCGTGTTAACGGATGGAATTTTCAGGATGAACAATGAAAAAACCGGCCTGCTTGCCGGTCCTGACGGTGTCGCGCGCTGCTTCTGGCATGGCAATCTGCCCGACTATCTGCATTACCATGACCATGAATGGGGCCGGCCGGTGGCCGACGACCGCAGGCTGTTCGAGAAGATCTGCCTGGAAGGGTTCCAGTCGGGCCTGTCGTGGCTGACCATTCTGCGCAAGCGGGAGAATTTTCGCGAGGCCTTCGCTGGCTTCGACTTCGACAAGGTCGCCACCTTCACCGAACGGGACGTCGAGCGCCTGCTCGGCAATGCCGGCATCATCCGCCATCGCGGCAAGATCGTCTCGACCATCAACAATGCCAAACGCGCCCGCGAAATGGTCGACGAGTTCGGCTCCCTGGCCGCCTGGTTTTGGAAGTTCGAACCCGGCAGGGAGGAACGGCCGCAAACCGTCGACCTCGCCCATCTGCGCGCCAACCCGACCACCGCGGTCTCCGTGCGGATATCGAAGGACCTGAAGAAGCGCGGCTGGACCTTCGTGGGCCCGACCACGGTCTACGCCTTCATGCAGGCCATGGGCATGGTCAACGATCATCTCGAGGGGTGTGTGTGCCGCAAGGAGGTCGAGAAGGAACGGAAGGCTTTCAAACGGCCGAAATAGCTACGGGCAGTTCAGGTGCCGTTGGCACCGGCCAGGAACAGCCCGGCGACGATCGCCGCCACGGCAGCCACTGTCGGATAGATCACCAGCAGGCCCGTCACCAAGGCGTCGCGCAGGGAAGGATCCTTGCCGGTGTCGGCCGGTACATCGAACGGTCCGGCCGCCTGGCCAATCATTTTCGGTGCATGGATGCCCGCCGGGCGCAGACGTGCCGGCAATTCACCGGCTTCGCCGTTGGCATGGAATGTCGTTGCGCTGGTCATGTCCCGAACCCCTTCGTGTCGGTATGCTATGTCGGCCGCGATTGTGTCGGCACGATGCCGGGCTGATGGCGGGATTGTTTCCATTTCGGTGCGTGCTTGTTTCGGAGAACGCCCGCGCGTGCCCCTCGCACGCCTGGATACCGTGCCCGCCGCCGGCCTTGCCGCATAGGGCCTCTTCGGTTAGGACACGCCCGTTGCGAAAATCGCAACGCTGTTAAGCTTTCAGCAACACGAAATACCGGGCGAATCCCATGGCCGACAAATCGGAAAAGACGAAAGCGCGGCTGCCGCGCGGTTTTGCCGACCGCAGCGCCGAAGACATTCGCGCCGTCGAGAAGATGATGGCGACGATCCGCTCGGTCTATGAGCTTTATGGCTTCGAGCCGGCCGACCAGCCGCTGATCGAATACACCGATGCGCTGGGAAAATTCCTGCCCGACCAGGATCGGCCGAACGAAGGTGTTTTCTCGTTCCAGGACGATGACGACCAGTGGCTGTCGCTGCGCTACGACCTGACCGCGCCGACGGCGCGTTTCGTCGCCGAGAACTTCGAGCGCCTGCCGAAACCCTATCGCAGCTACCGATCCGGCTGGGTGTTTCGCAACGAAAAGCCCGGTCCCGGCCGCTTCCGCCAGTTCATGCAGTTCGACGCCGATACGATCGGCACGCCGGGCGTGGCGGCGGACGCGGAGATGGCGATGATGATGGCCGACGTCATGGAAGCGCTCGGTATCAAGCGCGGCGACTACGTCATTCGCGTCAACAACCGCAAGGTGCTGGACGGCGTGCTGGAGGCGATCGGACTTGGCGGTGACGAGAATGTCGGGCGCAGGCTGACGGTGCTGCGTGCCATCGACAAGCTGGACAAGCTCGGTCCGGAAGGGGTCCGGCTTCTGCTTGGGCCGGGGCGCTGGGACGGTGGCAAGGAAGGCGAGGGCGACTTCGCCAAGGGCGCCGGGCTGAATGACACGCAAGCCGAGGCCGTTCTTCTGGCGACCACGCGCAATACGCAGGCTGGCCAGGATGCCAGCGTCAGCGGGAACGCGGTCTACCAGGAGGGCGTTGGCGAACTCGCGACGATCGAAGCCCTGGTCAGGGCCGCCGGATATGCCGAGGACCGCATTGCCATGGATCGTTCTGTCGTCCGCGGCCTGGAATATTACACCGGCCCGGTCTTCGAGGCCGAGCTTCTAGCCGAAATCCCCAATGAGGACGGCCAGATCGTGCGCTTCGGTTCGGTCGGCGGCGGCGGCCGCTATGACGGCCTGGTCTCGCGCTTCCGTGGCGAGCCGGTGCCGGCGACCGGTTTTTCGATCGGGGTCTCCCGGCTGATGACGGCGCTGAAAAATCTCGGCAAGCTCGACAGCACCGATGTGATTGCGCCGGTTGTCGTGCTGGTCATGGACAAGGACACGGAAAGTCTCGGCCGCTACCAGAAGATGGTCTCGCAATTGCGCGCCGCCGGCATCCGCTCCGAAATGTATCTCGGCGGTGCCGGCATGAAAGCGCAGCTCAAATATGCCGACCGGCGCGGTTGTCCCATCGCCGTCATCCAGGGCGGCGACGAGCGCGCCAAAGGCGAATTGCAGATCAAGGACCTGATCGAAGGCGCCCGCATGTCGGCGGAGATCACGGATAACGCCGAATGGCGCGCCGCGCGCCCGGCGCAGGTGACGGTGGCGGAAGGCGAACTGGTCGCCGAGGTGAAGAAAATTTTGGCGGCGCAGGCTGCCGATCGTGTGAAGGGTGGCGCGTCGCGCCCATCCTGTCCATGACCTCCCGCTACCCCGCCATATCAGCCGACATCACCACACTCTTCGCTGCGCGCAACACACATGCCGTCGAAGTCGCGGTGCTGCAGCCGGCCGATCCGTTCCTCGACATGGCCGGCGAGGACCTGCGCCGGCGCATTTTCCTCACCGAAAGCGAGACCGGGCAGACGCTCTGCCTGCGGCCCGAATTCACCATTCCCGTCTGCCTCGACCACATAGCCAGCCAGGCCGGCACGCCGCGCCGCTATTGCTATCTCGGCGAAGTGTTTCGCCAGCGCCGCGAGGGCGGCAATGAGTTCTTCCAGGCCGGCATCGAGGATCTCGGCGACCGCGACACGGCCGAAGCCGATGCCCGCTCGGTGGCCGACGCGCATGCGCTGCTATCGCTGGTGCTGCCCGGCCAGCCGCTGGCCGTCACGCTTGGCGACCAGGCGATTTTCGAGGCGGTTCTGGCGGCGCTCGGCTTGCCGCGCGGCTGGCGCATGCGGCTGGCCCGCGCCTTCGGCTCGGCGCCGATGCTGGAGGCCGCACTCGCCGATCTCGCCAACCCGCCGCGCAACGGCCAGCTCTCCGGTCCAGTCGCGGCGCTTGTTCTCGACGGCGATCTGGACGGTCTTTCCCAGCACATTGCCGGCGGCATGGAAGAGGCTGGCCTGTCGGCATCCGCCGGGCGCGCGCCGTCGGATATCGCGCGGCGGCTGATCGAGAAAGCCGAGTTGCGCAGCGTGCGGCTGTCGAACGAGGCCTTCGCTGCCCTGAAGAATTTTTTGGCGATCGACGTGCCGCTCGATGGCGCAGCCCACGCATTGGAAACCTTCGCCGCCGGCGCCGGACTTTCGCTGGGCGCCGCGCTGGAAAAATTCTCGGCCCGCGCCAAGGCGATCGAGGCGCATGGCTTGCCCTCGGGAAAAATCCGCTACGACGCCGCTTTCGGCCGTCCGCTCGATTATTACACGGGTGTGGTCTTCGAAATCGCGGTCGCCAATGGCGAGCGTCCCCTCGCCGGTGGCGGGCGCTATGACAGGTTGCTGACGCTGCTCGGCGCCAAGACCGCGATCCCTGGTGTCGGCTTCTCGGTGTGGCTCGACCGCATCGAGGCGTTGCGGGGGGCGGCATCATGATCACACTGGCGATCCCGTCGAAGGGCAGGCTCAAGGAGCAGGCCCTGGAGGTGCTGGCCAAGGCTGGCCTCGCCGTCAGCCTGCCCGGCGACGAGCGCAAATATCACGCCCGCGTCGAGGGCCTGGACAATGTCGAAGTGGTTTTCCTGTCGGCCTCCGAAATATCGGGCGAAATAGGCCAGGGCGCGGTCGATCTCGGTATTACCGGTGAGGACCTTGTGCGGGAAAATCTCGCCGACTGGGAAGCGCGGGCAGAGATCGTCGCCCGCCTCGGCTTCGGCCATGCCGATGTCGTGGTCGCGGTGCCTGAGATCTGGCTCGATGTCGATACCATGGCCGATCTCGACGACGTTGCAGCCGATTTCCGCCAGCGTCATGGCCGGCGGCTCAGGATCGCCACCAAATACTGGCGGCTGACGCAGCAGTTCTTTTCGCTCAAACACGGTATCCAGGTCTATCGCATCGTCGAGAGCCTCGGCGCCACCGAGGGCGCGCCGGCGGCCGGCCTTGCCGACGTCATCGTCGACATCACCAGCACGGGCTCGACGCTGCGCGCCAACCATCTCAAGGTGCTGGGCGATGGCGTCGTGCTGAAGTCGCAGGCCTGCCTTGTGGCCTCGAGGAAGACACGTGCCGCGGTCGACGAAGCCGTCTTGCGCGACATCGTCGCGAAAATGGCGGCAGCGATCGCATAGCGATCCTTCAGGGAGGGGGCTCCAGTACCATCGACGGGATTTCCAGCATCCCGGCAGGCTGATAGGTTCGGCCAGTCTTGGAGGAGACAGCGATGCCGGTCAATCTCGACGAGCTGAAGAACGCCACCAATCTGCGCGGCCGAGGCGCGCGTGCTGGCGGCGTCTTTATCGCGCCCGTGGATGGCAGGGCGCATGTCTCGGGCGATCGCGGCGTGCCGCTGCTCGACAAGACCATTCCAGCACTTTTCTCCGACACCGTCAGCAAACACGGCACGCTCGATGCCGCCGTCTTTGTCGGCCAGGACAAGCGCTTCACCTGGAGCGAACTGTCGGACACGGTGGATGCGCTGGCCGCCGGCTTCCTGGCACTTGGTCTCCAGAAGGGCGACCGGGTCGGCATCTGGTCACCCAACCGGTGGGAATGGCTGGTGACGCAGTTCGCCACCGCCCGCATCGGCCTGATCCTGGTCAACATCAATCCCGCCTACCGGCTGACCGAACTGGAATATGCGCTCAACAAGGTCGGCTGCAAGGCCTTGGTGACGGCGGCCAACTTCAAGACGTCGGACTATCTCGGCATGATCGAGACGCTGGCGCCGGAGATCGCCACGGCAACACCGGGCAAACTGAAGGCCAGCAAGTTGCCGGCGCTCAGGATCGTCATCCGCATGGGCGAGGAGAACTCGCCAGGCATGTTCAATTTCGGCGATGTGCTGGCCATGGCTGGGCGCGACGAGCATGACAGTCTTGACCGCATCTCGGAGGGGTTGAAGCCGGGCGATGCGATCAACATCCAGTTCACCTCGGGCACGACAGGGGCACCCAAGGGCGCGACGCTCACCCATCTGAACATCGTCAACAACGGCAATTTCGTCACCTCGGCCATCAAGCTTACCGTCGAAGACCGGCTCTGCATCCCTGTGCCGCTCTATCATTGCTTCGGCATGTCGATGGGCACGATGGGTTGCGTGTCGAAGGGCGCGACCATGGTTTTCCCGTGCGAAGGCTTCGATCCCGGACTGACGTTGAAAGCCGTGTCGCAGGAACGCTGCACCGGCCTCTATGGCGTGCCGACCATGTTCGTCGGCATGCTCGACCATCCGGACTTTTCATCCTTCGATCTATCCAGCCTGCGCACCGGCATCATGGCCGGTTCGCCATGCCCGATCGAGGTGATGAAGAAGGTGGTGTCGCTGATGCATATGGCGCAAGTGACCATCGCCTACGGCATGACCGAGACCAGTCCGGTCTCGTTCCAGAGCAGCGTTGACGATCCCCTGGAAAAGCGCGTCTCGACGGTCGGGCGCATCCATCCGCATGTCGAGGTCAAGGCCATCGACGCCGATGGCGCCACGATTGCGGTCGGCGCGCCGGGCGAGCTTTGCACGCGCGGCTATTCAGTGATGAAGGGGTATTGGGACGACGACGAAAAGACCCGCGAGGCGATCGATAGCGATGGCTGGATGCACACCGGCGACCTCGCCACCATCGACGCCGAGGGCTATTGCAACATTGTCGGCCGCGTCAAGGACATGGTCATCCGTGGCGGCGAGAACGTCTATCCCAGAGAGGTCGAGGAATTCCTCTACCGCCATCCCAAAGTGCGGGAAGTCCAGGTCTTCGGCATTCCCGACGCCAAATATGGCGAGGAGTTGTGCGCCTGGATCGTGCCCAAGCCCGGCCAGGTCGCCACCGAACAGGAGATCAAGGCATTCTGCGCCGGCCAGATCGCCCACTACAAGGTGCCGCGCCACATCCGCTTCCGCACCGAATTGCCGATGACGGTGACCGGCAAGCCGCAGAAATTCCTGATGCGTCAGGCGATGGTGGAAGAGCTGGGACTGGTGACGCAAAAGACGGCGTGAGGCCGGATCAGCCGCGTCGCACCAGCGCGCTGACGCTGTCGAGCAGCATCTTTTCGTCGCCGACCCAGAACCAGTGGTCGTCGCCGTCGACCTCGATGAACCGCGCGCCGGGAATCCTGGCCGCGAGGAACCGCCCGGCCTCGATGCGCACGGCGCGGTCGCCGGAACGGTGGAGGACCATCGTCAGGCGGAGACTTTTGCCAGCAGGTGACGGACATCGGCGTCCCGTAATGCCTCGAGCAGGCCCGCGACCGCGCCCGGGCTGGAGGCCGCCCTGAGCAATCCGGCCCACCAAGTCCTTGCCTGACGGTCGCCAGCGAGGCTTGGGGCGAAGGTTTCGATTTCCGCCGGGCCACCCCAGCCCGCGAGCAGGCGTTGCTTCCAAAGATCATACTGCGCGACGGTCAAGGCGTAGGGATAGTCAGGCGCGCGGCTGCCTTTCGCAAGCGAGCCCCACAGGACAAGGCCTGTCAGCCGATCGGGATGCTCGACCGCAAAACGGATACAGCCCGGCCCACCCTCCGACGCGCCGACGAGCAAAGCCCGGCGGCTGCCGGCCGCATTCATGACCGCCAGAATATCCTGCGCCGTCGCCTCAACTGTGGGACGGGCACCCACGCGGTCGGAAAGCCCCATGCCGCGCCGGTCGAAGAGGATCAGGCGACCCAGGCGCGAAATCGCGGTCAGCCAGGCGCGGCAGCCCGGGTCTTCCCAGATACGCTCGACATGCGAAATAAAGCCGGGAACGAGCACGATGTCCGTCGGGCCGCTACCGACGATCTGGTACGCGATGTGGATGCCGTCGACCGCGACATAGCGCGTTCTGGGCACGTCCAAGGTGGTGTCCTGAGTTGGCTCGCGCAGCATGGCCAGCGTGGCGGGGTTCGGCGCTACGCCGAGTTCGTCCCGCAACAGCCGGATGCACGTCTCGATCTGACGCTCCGCCGCCGCCTTGTCGCCTGCCGCCAGGTAGGCACGGATCAAGTGGCGGTGCGCGCTTTCGCTCAGGGGGTCGAGTGCCGCCAGCCGCGTCGCATGAACGATCGCGCCGCGCGGCTCGCCGCCAGCGATCTTGGCTTCGACGAGCCGCTCCAGCGTTTGCACCAAGCGGCCGCGCAAGGTCTCCCGCCGGAAGAAGACCCATTCTTCGAATTCCGGACAGTCCGGCAGCGAGAAGCCGGCGAGATAGTCGACTTTGTAGATATCGGCTGCGGCGTCGAGAGAGCCGGAATTGCAGGCATGCTCGAAAACCCTGGTGTCGATCTCGGCGGACAATGCTGGGTGCAGGCTGAGGGAGCCGCCTGTGGCGGCGATGATCGCACTGCCGAACGCGATGCGGATTTTATAGAGTGTCCGCCGAAGGCGGGCGCGTGCGGCCTGGTCGTCGGTCTCGGGCCACAAAAGCGTGGCGGCGACCTCGCGCGCCACCGGCCCGCTGGCCTCGGCGATATAGATGAGGAGGGCTGCCGCCTTGCGCAGGGCGAGTTCCACCCGCCGGCCGTTCAAGCGGAACTCCGGAAAACCCAGAAATCGGAATTCCAATCGCTCCATCGATCCGACCACCGCCATCCAGGGACGTTGAGGGGACGCCGGCCTTCTATCCATCCCCACGACGTCGGGCCGATCGGGCCCGATCATGAGACTCCCTTGGGGCGAGAAATGTCACTGGTCAATACTCCCATCCACCATTGCACATCAGGGCCCGTTGCCGGCGGAGGCATCCCTTCCGGTGCCGCCAGCACCCGGCTAGGAGGCTGAAGCATGTGCCAATCCTGTCTCTCCTGGTACGCGCGTTGCATTGCTCCCTACCTCGTCCACGCCGGCTGTTCGGCCAGCGCCTTCGCGCATATGCGAAGGCGCTTGATCCCGCGGGCGGGGGGCGTTGTGGTCGAGGTCGGTTTCGGGTCCGGCCTGAACCTTCCCTATTACGACGCCGGCAGGGTGAAACGGGTGGTCGGCGTCGATCCCGACGGCACGATGCTGGGTCTGGCCGAACCGAAGACCCGTTCCTTGCCATTCGATGTCGACTGTATCCGGGCCAGCGGTGAAAGACTGCCCTTGACCGACAGCTTCGCCGACACGGTTGTCGTCACCTATGCCTTCTGCACCATTCCGGACCCTGAGGTGGCGCTGACCGAGATCCGGCGCATCCTGAAGCCCACGGGCCGGTTGATCTTCATCGAGCACGGCCAGGCCGAAGGGCCGCGTTGCCGCCGGTGGCAGGAGCATCTGAACCGGCTGTGGGGCCGGCTCGCCGGCGGCTGCCATCTCAACCGCGACCCATTGCAGCTGATCCGGGCGGCGGGCTTCCATATCGTCGAAGCGGAGCGTGATCGGTTTCGGCTACCCTTCTGGCAGTTGGGAAGTCACCATGCCGGCATCGCGATACCCTGACAGGTTGACGTCGTCGGTTCCGCATCTCCGATGGCCCTGCGCCGAGCCCGGCTCTCGCACGCGCGAACGGTCCGGCGCGGGGTTGTTCGCTTCTCACGCCACCAGCATCACCGCACCGAGGCCCCGGATGATCTTCGCCAGTTCGACGCATTCGCCGTGCCGCGCATTGTTGCGCCGCCAGGCTAGGCAGATCATGCGCTGCGGCATCGGTTCCTGGAACGGCACGATCTTGAGATCGGAGATAGTGCCGGCAGGGCCCGCCGCCATTTCGGGGATGAGAGTGACGCCGAGCCCGTGCGCCACCATCTGCAAAAGCGTGGTCAGGCTGGTCGCGCCATAGCTTGCCATTGCCACCGGCCGCACATTGCCGCAGACGGCCAGCGCCTGTTCGCGCAGGCAATGGCCTTCTTCCAGCAGCATCAGTCTTTCCAGCGCCGGGCTCTCAGGCGGAACCGGCGGCGAGGCAAAGGCCGGATCGCCTGATGGCACGGCCAGGAAGAACCGGTCGGGAAACAGCGCTTCGGTGATCAGCCCGGGATGGTCGAGCGGAAGCGCGGCGATGAAGGCATCGAGTTTTCGCGATGCGGTGTCCTCGACCAGGGAGGTGGTGACCGCCTCGCGCAGTTCGAGCAGCAGGGCCGGGAAATGCTTCTTCAGTTCGGGCAAGGCCCGCGGCAGAAGATAGGGCGCGACGGTCGGGATGATGCCCAACCGGAAGCGTCCCTCCATGGCGGTGCGGCCGCGCCGGGCCGTCGTTTCCACGTCACGTATGTCAGCCAGGATGCGCTCGATGCGAGGCAACAGGGCGACCGCTTCGTCCGTCATGCGCACCGACTTGCCGCCGCGTTCGAACAGCCGGCAGTTCAGCCGTTGCTCCATTTCTGCGATCTGGGAGGACAGCGCCGGCTGGCTGACACCTGCAAGTTTCGCCGCACGCCCGAAATGCAGCGTCTGCGCCAGCGCGTCGAAATAATGCATCTGGCGAACTGTCAATCCGATCATGCAGTCAAGCCTGTCATAAGAAAATCCTATCGAAATAAACAGGAAAGGCAATTTGTTTTTATCGTCAGTGTGGCCTAGTCTGGGTGGTTCCAGATTGGCGCGGGCCGCTGGCTGCCCCAAAATCTCGGCAAAAATCAACCTCGGCAAAATCAAACCTCGGCAAAATTGGAGTGAGAGATGGACGCGAAAACCGACGACAACAGCGCGGGCAAATGCCCTGTTGCGCATGGATCCGCCAGCCGGACCAACCGTGACTGGTGGCCGAACCAGCTTGACCTCGGCGTTCTCCACCAGCAGTCGAACCTGTCGGACCCGATGGGCGAGGACTTCGATTATGCCAAGGAATTCGCGAGTCTCGACCTCGATGCGGTGGTCAAGGACCTGCATAAGGTCATGACGGATTCGCAGGACTGGTGGCCGGCCGACTTCGGCCATTATGGGCCGCTCTTCATCCGCATGGCCTGGCACAGCGCCGGCACCTATCGCATCGGCGACGGTCGCGGCGGGGCCGGAGCGGGCCAGCAGCGTTTTGCGCCGCTGAACAGCTGGCCTGACAACGCCAATCTTGACAAGGCGCGCCGGCTGCTGTGGCCGGTCAAGCAGAAATACGGCCGCAAGATTTCCTGGGCCGACCTGTTGATCCTCACGGGCAACGTCGCGCTGGAATCGATGGGCTTCAAGACCTTCGGCTTCGCCGGTGGCCGCGCCGACGTTTGGGAGCCGGAGCAGGACGTCGACTGGGGCTCCGAGACCAAGTGGCTTGGCGACGAGCGCTATTCGGGCGACCGTGAGCTTCGTGGCCATCTCGGGGCCGTGCAGATGGGCTTGATCTACGTCAACCCGGAAGGCCCGAACGGCAAGCCGGACCCGATTGCCGCCGCGCGCGACATCCGCGAAACCTTCGCTCGCATGGCGATGAACGACGAGGAAACCGTGGCGCTGATCGCCGGCGGCCACACCTTTGGCAAGACCCATGGCGCCGGTGATGCCTCGCTGGTAGGGGCCGAGCCGGAAGGCGCCGGCATAGAGGCGCAGGGCCTCGGCTGGTCGAGCAAGTATGCGTCGGGCATTGCCGGCGATGCCATCACCTCGGGCCTCGAAGTCACCTGGACAACGACGCCTACCAAGTGGAGCAACAACTTCTTCGACAACCTGTTCAACTACGAATGGGAAGTGACGAAGAGCCCGGCAGGCGCCCATCAGTGGACGCCGAAGGGTGGCGCCGGTGCCGGCACGGTGCCCGATGCGCACGACCCTTCAAAGCGTCGCGCGCCGGCCATGCTGACCACCGACCTCGCCCTGCGGGCCGACCCGGCCTACGAGAAGATCTCACGGCGTTTCCACGAACATCCGGATCAGTTCGCCGATGCCTTTGCCCGCGCCTGGTTCAAGCTGACCCACCGCGACATGGGCCCGGTCGTTCGCTATCTCGGCCCGTTGGTGCCGAAGGAAGAGCTGATCTGGCAGGATCCGATCCCGGCGGTCGACCATGAACTGGTCAGCGACCAGGACATCGCATCGCTGAAGGCCAAGATCCTGGCCTCCGGCCTGTCGGTTTCCGAACTGGTCTCGACGGCCTGGGCCTCGGCTTCGACCTTCCGCAACTCCGACAAGCGCGGCGGCGCCAACGGTGCCCGCATCCGGCTGGCACCGCAGAAGGACTGGGACGTCAACCAGCCGGCCGAGCTAGTGAAGGTGCTTGCCAAGCTCGAAGGCATTCAGAAGGAGTTCAACGCTGGCGGCAAGAAGGTCTCGCTTGCCGACCTGATCGTGCTCGGTGGTGTCGCGGCCGTCGAGAAGGCTGCGAAGGATGGCGGCAACGACGTGAAGGTGCCGTTCACGCCCGGCCGCATGGATGCCTCGCAGGAACAGACGGATGTCCACTCTTTTGCCGCTCTCGAGCCGAAAGTCGACGGCTTCCGCAACTATGTCAGAGGCAAACAGCCCATGTCGGTCGAAGCCATGCTGGTCGACCGGGCGCAGTTGCTGGGCCTGTCGGCGCCGGAGCTGACGGTGCTTGTTGGCGGCCTGCGGGTGCTCGGCGCTAACACCGGCCAGTCAAAGCATGGCGTGTTCACCGACAGGCCGGGTAAGCTGACCAACGACTTCTTCGTCAACCTGCTCAGCATGAACACGGTGTGGGATCCGGCTGCCGGCTCCGAGCCGGGCGCGGAAGAGATCTACGAGGCGCGCGACCGCAGGACCAAGGCCGTCAAGTGGACCGGCACCCGCGCCGATCTGATCTTCGGCTCGCATGCGCAGCTGCGTGCCTTGGCCGAAGTCTACGGATCGGCGGACGCCGGGCAGAAATTCGCCCGGGATTTCGTCGCGGCATGGACCAAGGTGATGAACGCCGACCGGTTTGATATCGCCGCCTGATCCGAACTCAAAGTCGTACAAAAAAGGCGCGGGCCGTAGCCCGCGCCTTTTGCATTCAAGCTCCGGCAATCAATCCTTCTCGAAAATACGCGCCTTGGCGACGACTCCGGCAATGGCGCCGCCGATCAACGGCGCGACGATGAACAGCCAGAGCTGGCTGAGTGCGGCACCGCCGGTGAACAGCGCCGGACCGATGGAGCGCGCCGGATTGACCGAGGTGCCGGTGACCGGGATCATGGCGAAGTGAATGCCGGCCAGCGTCAAGCCGATGACCAGACCGGCAAAAGCCGTCGAGTGCTTTTCAGCGGTAACGCCGAGGATTACCGTGACGAAGGTGAAGGTGCCGATCAGCTCCCACAGGAACGCCGAGCTCATGCCCCATTTCGTCTCGTCCCAGCCATTCGCGCCGAAGCCGCCTGTGTGGCCGCCGGTCTGGCCGGAAACGATGATCCACAGTGCCAGCGAGGCAATGATGGCGCCGATGATCTGGGCGATCCAATAGGGGATGACGTCCTTGGCCGGCAGCCGGCCGGCAAGGAAGACGCCGAGTGTCACCGCCGGATTGAGATGCGCGCCCGAAATCGGGCCGATCGCATAGGCCGCCGCGATGAGGCCGATGCCGAATGCTAGGCCGATGCCTTCCTGGCCAAGCGGCAGCGCGCCGCCGAAGCCGCCCGTCACCACGGACGCCGTACCGATGAATACCAACAGAAATGTGCCTAGAACTTCCGCCAGATAAGTCTTCATTGCCCTCTCCTCGTGACGATCCGCCGGTCCACGGTTTCCGCGCCGCGAATCATGGCGGCAAGAGTATTCCCAACCGAAAAACTTGGAAAGCAGAGCTGTAGCACCGTACGCCGTCCTTGCGGGCGCCAGTTAAGAACATTAGAAATCTTGCATCTACTGGTTTGCCTACTGCTAACCGCCGTGAAGATTTACTGATCGGACAGGTTTGCCGACCATGGCCAGCTTGCACTCGCGGCGAGACCGAGCGGGGTTCAATCCGGACGTGAAAGGCTCTAAGAGCAGACCGAGATAATGTGCTCGATTTGATGGAATGACGAATGCGACTGGGCGGACGGCTGGCTGCGGCTATCGAAGTGCTGGAGGACATTGGCCGGCGTCACCGGCCGGTGGCCGACGCGCTGAAGGATTGGGGCCTGTCACATCGCTTCGCCGGCGGTGGTGATCGCGCCGCGATCGGCAACATCGTCTACGACGCGCTGCGCCACAAGCGCTCTGCCGGCTGGTTGCTGGGCGAAGACACGCCGCGCGCCATCGGCTTCGGGGCGCTGTTGCTTGAATGGAACCAGACGGGGCAGTCGCTCAACGCCGCGCTCGAAGGCGACAAGTTCGCGCCGCCGCTGCTCAGCGCCACGGAACTCCAGGCAATCGCGGAACGCCGGCTTGCCGACGCGCCGCCCGCGGTTCGCGCCGACATACCCGATTGGTGCGAACCGCTTTTCGAACGGGCCTTTGGCGAGACATGGGTCGAGGAGGGCGCGGCGCTGGCCACGCGTCCGCCGCTCGACATCCGGGTCAACACGCTTCAAGCCGATCGCGTCAAGGTCTTGGCCGAACTGGAGCAGACCGGTGCCAGTGTCGCACGGATCGCACCCTACGGTATCCGCATCCCGCCGATCGACGGTGATGGCCGACACCCGAACGTGCAGGCCGAGCCGGCCTTCCAGAAAGGCTGGTTCGAAGTCCAGGACGAGGGGTCGCAAATTGCGGCAGCGCTTGCCGGCGCGACGGCCGGCATGCAGGTGCTTGACTTCTGCGCCGGCGCCGGCGGCAAGACGCTGGCGCTGTCGGCGGCGATGGACAATCACGGCCAGATCTTTGCCCACGATGCTGAAAAGGCGCGGCTGGCGCCAATCTTCGACCGCATCCGCCGCTCGGAAAATCGCAATGTGCAGGTCGCCACCAAGCCGGCCGAGCTTGCCCCGCTGGTCGGTCACATGGACATCGTGCTGGTCGATGCCCCCTGCACCGGCAGCGGTACCTGGCGGCGGCGTCCCGATGCCAAATGGCGGCTGACACAGAGACAGCTCGACGCCCGCAAGGGCGAGCAGGCGACGATCCTCGATGCCGCCAGGATGTATGTCAAACCCGGCGGCTTGCTGGTCTATATCACCTGCTCGGTATTCGACGAGGAGAATGGCGAGCAGGTCATGGCGTTTCGTGAGCGCAGCAGCGGCTTTGCCCCGGTCGATCACCGCGCTCTCTGGGACGGCCGTTTTCCGGGCCACCAAGCAGCGGCGCGGATCGGCGCTGGCGGCGATATTTCCCTGTCGCCGGCGCTGAGCGGCACTGATGGGTTCTATTTCTGCGCGCTGCGCCGGACCAACTGAGCCCTGCCGCATCCGCCGGCAGTTCGCGGCCACTCGGCCGGTGACGGCCTACGAGACCAATTGTTGCAGTGCAGCAATTGAGATTGCCTGCCGCCGATCCCTCTGCAATAAGCTTTGCCAGACAAACGAAGGCAACGGCGATGGCAGCGAAGATCGTACCGGCTCCAGACTATGAAGATCGCGTCAGGGCGTCCTTTGCACGCCAGCAGGCGATGGCGACGATCGGCGCCGAATTGACTTTGGTGACACCCGGCATAATCGAGATCGAGATGCCCTATTCGGCGGCGCTGACCCAGCAGCATGGCTTCCTGCATGCAGGCGTCATTTCGACGGCGCTGGACTCGGCTTGCGGCTATGCGGCATTCTCGCTCATGCCTGAGAATTCCGGCGTGCTGACCATCGAATTCAAGGTCAACCTTCTGGCGCCGGGCCGGGGCGAACGCTTTCTGTTCCGCGGTTCGGTGACCAAACCCGGCCGCACCATCATCGTTGCCGACGGCCAGGCCTATGCCTTCGCCGCCGACGGCGAGGCCAAGCTGATCGCCACCATGACCGGCACGATGATGACGATGGTTGGTCGCGACGGTATCGCGGGGTGAGGAGAGGTCTGCGCAGCGGACGAAACCCCCCTGAATGGGCTTTTCGTCCGACGAACGCACGGAGCCATAGCGAAGGGCCGGCAGGCAGCGAGGGCACGTTGCCTCCTTTCCCTTCCGTGGTCGCAACAAATGGGGGTCGGGGTCGTCATGACCGTTGAAGTGGCACGTCTGTCGGGCAAATCCGTTCTCTTCGTCATGGCGGTCGAGGCTGAATACGGCCCGCACCTGAAAAACCTGTTCACGCCGCTGATGACCGGAGTCGGTCCGGTCGAGGCCGGCGTCAGGCTGGGCGCCGAGCTCGCGGCGTTGAAGGCCGAAGGAGCGCTTCCGGACTTGGTCGTTTCGCTGGGCTCGGCCGGCAGCCGCAAGCTGGAACAGGCTGAAATCTATCAGGCAGCTTCGGTGAGCTATCGCGACATGGACGCTTCGCCGCTCGGCTTCGAGAAGGGCGCGACGCCTTTCCTCGACCTGCCGGTGACGGTGCCACTGCCTCTCGTTATTCCAGGTATCAGAAGCGCCACGCTCTCGACCGGCGGCGCGATCGTCACCGGTGCCGCTTATGACGTGATCGACGCCGATATGGTCGACATGGAGACCTTCGCCTGCCTGCGCGCCTGCCACTTGTTCGGCGTGCCGCTGATCGGCCTGCGCGGCATTTCCGACGGCTCGGCCGATCTGCGCCATGTCAACAACTGGACGGAATATCTGCACGTCATCGACGAGAAGCTGGCCGTGGCGATCGAGTCGCTCGAACGGGCGATCGGTGGCGGCCTGCTCGAGGGCTGACTGTTCTTCGGATCAAGCGGCCAGGCGCTGCGGATCGCCGAAATCGATGCGTGAGACGCGTCCGCGCACGGCGCCTGTCGCGTCGATATAATCGATCGCTCCCGGTGTATGATCGAGTTTCCACGCGCCGGCGGGGCCGTCTTTCCATTCGACCTTGTAGCCGTCGTCCAGCAGCGCCCAAAGTCCGTGCAAGCGTGTGCCGTCCGGTAGGAGCATGTGCGCCCGATCTTCAGTTTCATAGTGGACGAAGGCGTGCTTGCCGCCCATGTCGACGACATGCGTGGTTCCGACCATGATAATGGCCAGCGTGTCCCTGTTCAGTATCGTCATTATACCTGTCCATGGGTTCGCGTTTCGAAAGAGCCTCGACGGGATGAATATCGTCAAGTATCTTGACTATATGGAGTCTGGAATAAATGGTCAAGCAGCTTGACGAAAAAACCGAAGCGTCGCCGGATCATGTCGGCTGGCGGCTATGGCAGGCGAGCCGTGCCTGGCAGGTGGAATTTGCTGCCGCCATGCGGTCCGCCGGCCACGCCTGGTTCAGCGAGGCGCGCGCCGGGCTGCTCGGGCACATCCCCCGCAACGGCACGCACCAGTCGGCATTGATCGAGCGCGCGGCCACCTCCAAGCAAGCGGTTCAGCAATTGCTCGACGGTCTGGAGGCGGAAGGCGTGCTGGAGCGGTTGCCCGATCCACGGGACGGGCGCGGCAAGCTTGTGCGCTATACCCGCAAGGGTCTGGATGCCTTGCGCGACGGCGACCGCATCAAGCTTCAGATCGAGCGCGGCTATATCGACCGCATCGGCGAGCAGCGATTCGCAGCGCTTATGGACGCCTTGCGCACACTTGACGCGGCGCGGGGCGACGCATCGGCAGGAGCATCGGGGCCGAAGTGAGCGGCGCGACCGCGCAACCCATTGCGCCGACTCGTTTCTTTCTCTAAAGGCTCGCCATGACGACAGCCAACCACACCGACACCGTCCTGATTGTCGATTTCGGCAGCCAGTTTACCCAACTCATCGCCCGCCGCATCCGCGAGGCCGGCGTGTTTTCCGAGATCGTGCCGTTCCAGTCGGCCGAAGCCGCGTTCAAGCGCATCAATCCGAAGGCTGTGATCCTGTCCGGCGGCCCCGCCTCGACATCGGACATCGGCAGCCCGCGCGCGCCACAGATCGTCTTCGACGCCGGTGTGCCGGTGCTTGGCATCTGCTACGGCCAGATGGCCATGTGCGTGCAGATGGGCGGCGTCGCCGAAAGCTCCAACCATCGCGAATTCGGCCGCGCCTTCGTCGAGATCGAGAAGGACAGTCCGCTGTTCGAAGGGCTTTGGGCGACCGGCCAGCGCCATCAGGTATGGATGAGCCATGGCGATCGCGTCATCGCCTTGCCGCCGGGCTTCGAGGTGTTCGGCAAATCGGAAAGCTCGCCTTTCGCCATCTTCGGCAATGTCGAGCGCAGGATGTACGGCATCATGTTCCACCCGGAGGTGGTGCACACACCCGACGGCGCCCGGCTGCTCAGGAATTTCGTCCACAACATCGCCGGCATCGAAGGCGACTGGACGATGCGCGCCTATCGCGAACACGCGGTCGAGGCGATCCGCAAACAGGTCGGCAAGGGCAAGGTCATCTGCGCGCTGTCGGGCGGCGTGGATTCCTCGGTCGCCGCCCTTCTGATCCACGAGGCGGTCGGCGACCAGCTGACCTGCATTCTCGTCGATCACGGCCTGATGCGCAAGGAGGAGGCCGCCGGTGTGGTGGCGATGTTCCGCCAGCATTACAATCTGCCGCTGATCCTGGTCGATGCCTCCGACAAATTCATCTCGGCGCTGGAGAGCGAGTCGGACCCGGAAAAGAAGCGCAAGACTATCGGCCGGCTGTTCATCGAGGTGTTCGAGGACGAGGCGAAGAAGCTCGGCGGCGCCGATTTCCTGGCACAAGGCACGCTCTATCCCGACGTCATCGAAAGCGTCTCCTTCACTGGCGGCCCGTCGGTGACGATCAAGTCGCACCACAATGTCGGCGGCCTGCCCGAGCGCATGAACATGCAACTGGTCGAGCCGTTGCGCGAACTGTTCAAGGACGAGGTGAGGGCGCTAGGCAAGGAGCTCGGTCTGCCCGAAAGCTTCATCGGCCGCCATCCGTTCCCAGGCCCCGGTCTTGCCATCCGCTGCCCTGGCGGCATCACCCGGGAGAAGCTGGAGATCCTGCGCGAGGCCGACGCCATCTATCTCGACGAGATACGCAAGGCTGGCCTCTATGACGCGATCTGGCAGGCCTTCGCCGTGTTGTTGCCGGTGCAGACCGTCGGCGTGATGGGCGACGGCCGCACCTACGAATTCGTCTGTGCGCTGCGTGCAGTCACTTCGGTCGACGGCATGACGGCTGATTTCTATCACTACGACATGGCCTTCCTAGGTGCCGCCGCCACCCGCATCATCAACGAAGTGCGCGGCATCAACCGTGTGGTGTACGACGTGACCTCGAAGCCGCCTGGCACAATCGAGTGGGAATGATTCAGGCCGATCCGAACGCCGCCGAAATTACGCCGCCATACGATCCAGTGCATTGAAAACAAAAGTAAATCCTCTCCAGGGTATTTAGTCACCATCGGCCTGCATCATCAATTGGACCGTTGATTTGCTCAAGCTAATGATTTTGTGAGATTTCTCCACAAAATCGTCTGAGGTGGCGATATTGCGGAAGATCAACCTGACGGTACCTTTGACGGTACTTTTCGTACGCGACTCAAGGTCCGAGAAAAGTACCATCACCCGTCTTTAGGGCCTGCAGGGGATGACCCGCCGTCTGCCCTGGCAGCCACACTTGTGTCCATGATGGACTGGATGCCCTCTCGAAAGCACCCGCCCTTATCGAGATGCTGGTCACAAAGACTACCAGGGGGCCGGGTGATTTATGTCGCCGTGTCCTAGGATTATCAGAGCCCTGTAATCCTTCAGGCGGCGCTGAAGCGGTTGATCCTGAAATCGTCGAGTGGCGTTTCACAACGGTCGGTCGCGATGAGCTCGGCCATGGTGTCGCCCACACCCGGGCCGAGCTGAAAGCCATGTCCGCTGAAGCCGAAGGCGTGGAACAGGCCGGGTGTCGTCGCCGAGCGTCCCATGACCGGCAGCATGTCCCTGACGTAGCCCTCGCAGCCGGACCACGTGCGGATGACCGAGACATGCGCGATTGCCGGGAGCAGCCGCGCGACGGCGCGCAACTGCATGGGGAGGCGTGTGGGGTCGGCGACCGCGTGGCCCGGATCGAGGTCCACCGCGACCCTTTCGGCCGCGCCGCCGAAGATGATATTGCCCCGTTCGACCTGGCGCAGATAGGCGCCATGGTCCTTATCGCGCGTCCAGATGCCGACCACCGGCAGGATCCGATGCGGCAGCGGTTCGGTCACGCCCATTTGCGGGCCGCGGGCGTCGAGGGGGACTTCTTCGCCGAACTCAGCGGCGATGCGCGCGCCCCAGGCTCCGGCGGTGTTGAGCAGGCACTCGGAGGCGAATGAGCCCTTCGAACTGGTAATAAGGAAACCGGAGCCCGCATAGGTGATCTTCTCGACCTCGGCTCCCTCGATGATTTGCGCCCCCAGTCTGCGGGCCGCCGCGGCAAAGGCCGGCGCGATCAGCCGCGGATTGCCGCTGCCGTCATGCGGAGAAAATGACGCGGCGATCGCGTCGGTGCCGAGGCCGGGAAAGCGGGCGCTAATCTCGCGTGGGCCGAGTTCTTCCAGCTCGAGGCCCCAGGGCTGCGCGGCTTGGGCATAGGCCCGCATGTCGGCAAGGCTTCCTTCATCGAAGATCAGTCGGACATGACCGGTGGCACGGAACTCGACGTCGCGGCCAAGCATCTTTTCGGCTTCGCCCCACAGTCGGAGCGAGCGGTGGGCGAGTGGAAGCTGGGACAGATGGCGTCCCGTGCGCCGGATGTTGCCGAAGGAGGCGACTGTCGCTCCAGTGCCGACCCGGTTGCGCTCGATCAGCGTCACGCGCGCGCCGCGCCGGGCGAGGAAATAGGCCGAAGCCGTCCCCATCAGCCCACCGCCCAGCACGATCACATCCATGGTTATTCCCTAGAGCATGATCCCGAAAAGTGGGAACCGGTTTTCTCGGACAAACGGTTTCCGTTTGTCCAGGAGATCATGCTCCAACAAAGAGCTAGATGATGGCTATTCGACCAAATGTCATCTTCATCTCGCGCGGAGCGAACAATCCCTGAAGGCGCCGATCTTGTCGGCACCGCGTCATTGCGTCAAAGATGGGTTTGGACAACAACCATAAGCTAAGCCTATGGAGTGGCAATGCGTGCCCGTCAGCTCGAAGTGTTCATCGCCGTCATGCGCGCGGGCACCGTGACCGCCGCGGCGCGGACGCTGAACATTTCCCAGCCTGCGCTCAGCCAGATCCTGCTCCACACCGAGGATGAACTCGGCTTCACGCTGTTCGAGCGGGTGAAGGGCCGCCTGCGGCCGACCCCGGAGGCGCTCGAGATCTTCGCCGATGCCGAGAGGCTGTCGGCGGGACTGGAAGGCTTGCGCCGCAAGACCACCGACCTGCGTTTGGGCCGGACGGGGTTGGTGCGGGTCGCGGCCTCGCCGCCGCCGGCCATGGCTATCTTGCCGCGCGCATTCACCAGCTTCCGCGCGCAGCATCCCGATATTCTGCTGCGTTCCCATAGCGCGCCGATCGCCGCGATCGTCGACATGCTGCGCGCCGGCGATGCCAGCCTCGGCGTGGCGTTGGACGACCGGCTGCCTCCCGATATCTACGCAGAGGTGATCGGCAGCGTCGGCTTCGCCTGCCTGCTGCCCGCCGGGCATGCATTGGCCGGAAAAACCGAGTTGACCCTCGCCGATCTCGCCGGGGAAGAGTTGATATCCTATCGCGGAAACACCCGCCCCGCCGACGAGTTGGCCCACGCGGCCCGCGCGCAAGGTCTGGCGCTTTCGCCATCGCTCGAAATCGATGTTTCCATCTCGGCGGTCGGCTTCGTTCAGGCCGGCCTGGGTGTCGCCCTGGTCGACGCGCTGCTGCCCTGGCATCAGTTTGCCGGGCTTGCCGTCAGGCCGCTCGCGAATGGGCCGGAATTTCCGATCGCGCTGCTGACGTCGCGCACACGCGCTCTCTCGCGGGCCGATGAGATAATGCGCGACCAGATCCGGGCCGCTTGTTCCGTCGTGCTGGGCGGTGTCAGGTCATAAGCAAGACTTATATCATTCCTCTCCATACGTCTTGGACCATTGCCATCCTGTCGTGTCAGCTTTGGTTGGCAGACAGGAAGGGACGCATCATGGATGGTGTCATCGCGGCCAACGAGGCGCGGAACGAAACCGACTGGAAGGTCGGCGTCGATATCGGCGGCACATTCATCGACTTCTGCGCGCTCGAAGCGCGCTCCGGTCGCGTCGCCTCGCTGAAAGTGCTGACGACGCCGGACGATCCGGGCGCCGAGCTTATGACGGGCCTCACGCTTCTGGCCGAACGCGAAGGCTTTGATCCTGCCCGTATGACGCGCTTCGTGCACGGTACGACGGTTGGCATCAACACGATCATCCAGCGCAAGGGCGCATCGCTCGCGTTGTTCACCAATGCCGGCTTCGAGGACGTCATCGAGATGGCGCGGCTGCGCATGCCGGACATGTATTCGCTGTTCTGCGCACGGCCGGAGCCGCTGATCTCGCGCGACATGGTTTTCGGCATTCCGGCCCGCATGCGTGCCGATGGGAGCGAATCCCGGGCGCCGGACATGGAGGCGGTGGAAAAGGCGGTGGTAGTGGCGAAAGCGAACGGGGCGCAAGGCATCATCGTGTCCTTCCTCCATTCCTGGCGCAATGCCGCTCAGGAAGCCTCAGTGAAGGCGACGATCGCGCGTCTTGCACCCGACCTCTTCGTCTTTTCCTCGGCCGAGGTCTGGCCGGTCATCCGCGAATACGAGCGCAGCTCGACCGCCATCCTCAACGGCTATGTGCATCCGCGCGTCTGCGGCTATCTGACGGCGCTGGAACAGCGGTTGAAAAGCCGTGGCGTGCCGGCGCGTCCGATGCTGACGAAGTCGAATGGCGGACTGATGAACGCTGCCGAGGGCAAGCGCGCCTGCGTGAATATGCTTTTGTCGGGAACGGCCTCCGGTGTCATCGGCGCCTCGTGGCTGGCGCGTCAGGCAGGCGAAGACAAAGTTCTTACCCTCGACATCGGCGGCACCTCGGCCGACTTCGCGCTCATCATCGGCGGCGAGGCGCAGTTCGGCACCGGCGAGCTGATCGGCGAATTTCCACTTCATATCCCCTCCGTGTCGGTCAGCTCGATCGGAGTCGGCGGCGGCTCGATCGCCAGTGTCGATGCGCAGGGGGTGCTGCGGGTCGGACCGGAATCGGCAGGTTCGACGCCGGGACCGGCCTGCTACGGCCGTGGCGGCGACAAGCCGACGGTGACGGACGCCATGGTGGTGTGTGGATGGCTCGGTCACAGCGAGATGGCCTATGGCCAGCTCAGTATCGATACCGGCCTGGCGCATCGCGCGGTCTCCGAGCTTGCCACTCGGCTCGGCCGGCCCATCGAGCAGACCGCGCAGGCGATCCTCGATATCGCGGTGTCGGAGATGTTCGTCGAGGTCGAGAAGCTCGCCTCGCGCGCCGGCGTCGACTTGCGCGACTTCACGCTGATGCCTTTCGGCGGTGGCGGGCCGATGCTCGGCGCTTTTCTTGCCCGCGAACTCGGCATGAAGCGCGTGATGGCGCCGCGCCGCCCCGGCGTGGTGTCGGCGCTCGGCGGACTGGTGGCGGATTTGCGGGGGGATTTCATTCGCACCATCTTCACCCCGCTCTCGGGCGTGTCGCTCGCCGGAATTCACGAGGCCTTTGAGGCGCTGGCGCAAGAGGGGCGCGACTGGCTTGCGGCGCAGGGGCACGACGCGGCCGCGGATCTCATTTTCTCCTGCGACATGCGCTATGTCGGGCAGAGCTATGAGATCGAGGTTGTCCTGTCGCCGCAATGGTTGGCAGATGGTGATGCGGCCGCCATCGCGCAGGCCTTCCATCTCACCCATCAGCAGCTCTACGACTTCCACGACGTTGATGCCGAGATCGAGCTCGTAAACGTGCGGCTGTCCGCAGTGGGCGCGGGGCCGAAGCTCTCCCTCCCGGAGACCGACGAGATCGACGCACAGGCCATCCCGGCGCGCAGTCTTGCCGTCTACACGGGCGCGAGCGTCGAGACCGTCGACCTCCACAACCGGCAGACCCTCGTGCCAGGCAGCACGTTCCACGGGCCTGCCGTGGTCGTTCAGGAAGACACCACCTTCGCCATTCCTGCCGGAGCGCAGGCAAGGGTCGACCGCCATCTCAACCTTCTGCTGACCTTCGCGGAGTGACGCCATGTTTGACCGGACAAACCTTCAGGTTCTGGCGAACCATGCCCGCGCGGCCGCCGAGAACATGGCGCACACGCTGCACCGCACCGCGCACTCCGCTTTCGTCAAGGAGACGCAGGATTTCACGGTGATGCTGATGGACCGTTCAGGCGCGACCTTCGCCGTGCCGATGGAACTCGGTGCCACTTGGTACCCGGGGCTTTCGTATCGCCGCGCGATAGCGATGGTCGACGACTATCGGCCGGGAGATGTCGCCTTCACCAACGATCCCTATTCCGGCCACGTCGCCACGCACGCGCCAGACACGCATCTGTGGAAGCCAGTCTTCGTTGACGACGACATCGTCGCCTGGACCGGTGGCCATATCCACAACACCGACATGGGTGGCGCGGTGCCGGCTTCGCTCAGCCGGGCGCTGACCGAAATCCATCAGGAAGGCATCCGCTTTCCGCCCATGAAGCTGGTGAATAAGGGCATCATTGACGAGTCGATCCTGCGGATCATGAGCACCAATGTGCGCAAGCCCGACCTTAACATCGGCGACATCAAAGCGCTGGTCGGTGCGCTCAACACCGGCGAGCGCAAGATCCAGGCAATGGTACGAAAGTTCGGCAAGGCCGGCTTCATCGAAGGCGTTTCTGCGCTTCTCGACCAGGCGGAAGCGCAGGCGCGCGACGTGCTGCGTTCCATGCCCGACGGCACATGGGAGTTCGCCGATTATGCCGACGAGGATTCCGTCGAGGCCAATCCGTGCCGGCTGAAGCTGACGCTGACGATCAAGGGCGATGCGGCGGTGCTCGACTTCACCGGCTCCGATCCGCAGCTCGGCTCCTCGCTCAACGTACCTTCCGGCGGCGACCCGCGACACACCATGCTGCTGGTGGGGGTCTACTACGTGCTCTATACCCTCAACCCCAAGATCCTGCTCAACACCGGCCTGACCCGGCCGTTTACCTGCATCACGCCCCGGGGTTCCGTGCTGAATCCGGTACACCCCGCCGCCGTAGGCATGCGCTCGCTCACCTGCGCCCGACTGCGGTCGGTCATATTCGGCGCTTTCTCGCAGGTGATGCCTGAACGCCTGCCCGCGGCACCGGCCGGCAACAACTGCATCGTTAACGTCATGACCACGGACGAGCGCACCTACCGGACCGTCATCACGGCGGTGAATCCCGTGGTGGGTGGCGGCGGCGCGATGCCGCATCGTGATGGCACCAATGGCTCGGGCGCCGATGCCGCCTATCTCAAGAACACGCCGATCGAGATCACCGAGACCGAGACCCCGGTCGAATTCGTGAAATACGGGCTCGCCAGGGACAGTGGCGGCGCGGGCCGCTGGCGCGGCGGCTTGGCGACCGAGATGGCCTTCCGCGTCTTTGCCCCTGATTCCAGGATCACGGCCCGCAACCGCGACCGCAGCTTCTTCCGTCCCTGGGGCGTGCTGGGCGGCAAGGCGGCCGGCCTGTCGGACATGATCGTCAATCCGGGGACCGAGCACGAACGGCGGCTGGGCAACATCGACACCACTGTGCTGCAGCCCGGCGATGTGCTCGAGATCCGCTCCGCCGGAGGCGGTGGGCGCGGCGACCCACGTCAACGTGAACCCTGGCGGGTCGCACAGGATGTGCGGCGCGGCTACGTTTCGACGGCAGCTGCCGAACGCGACTATGGCGTCGTCATCCGCGGCGGCGAGATCGACGAGCAGGCAACGGAGCAACTGCGCGCGCGGCAGGGGCCGGTCGCCGGCCATTTCCATTTCGGTCCGGAGCGCGACGGCTACGAAGCGCAGTGGACGCCGGACGCCTATGACCGGCTCACTGCCATACTGGGGGATTTGCCGATCCATTGGCGGTTCTTCACCAAGACGGAGGTCTTCCGCCGCATGAAGGGGCGCGGGGGACCGGAAGGCGTCCAGGCGGCCTTCGATGCTGTCTGCGAGCGCTTCCCCGAACTGCCTCGTCCTGGCACGGTGCGAGAGGCGGCGGAATGATCACCGCCGGCCGCATCGTCAGACTGGCCGAGTTCGACCGGGCAGAGGTGCATTTCTATGTCGACGGACACAGGTGTAGTGCGTTGGCGGGCGACACCGTGCTGACCGCCATGCTGGCGTCAGGGCACGTGTTGCGAAAGTCCGAGTTCGGAGCCGAGCCGCGCGCTGGCTTCTGCCTGATGGGAGCCTGCCAGGATTGCTGGGTCTGGCAGGACGAGGGACCGCGCCTGCGGGCGTGCTCGACACTTCTCGGCGAAGGCATGCGGTTGCGCACGATGCCATCGGAGAGCTGGCTGTGAGCGAGACCCCGCCGCCTCGGATCGTGATCGTCGGCGCCGGCCCCGCCGGCATAAGGGCCGCGGCAACGCTGGTCGAGGCCGGACTCCACCCGGTGGTGATCGACGAAGCGCAGCGTGCAGGAGGACAGATCTATCGGCGCCCGCCAGACGGGTTCACCCGCACGCCGGAGCAGCTCTACGGGTCGGAGGCGGCGAAGGCCAGCGCACTGCATGCGCTCTTCGACCGGCTGTGCGCAGAGGGGCGGCTTACCCATTGCGCGGGAAGCTCGGTCATCGCCGTGCAAGAGGGGCGGCTGCACGTGCTGGGTGAGGGGGGCGTGCCGGTGCTCTTCCATGACCGCCTGATCCTTGCGACCGGTGCATCCGACCGTGTCGCTCCGGTCCCGGGCTGGCAGAGCGCCGGAGTCTACAGCCTCGGTGCGGCACAGATCGCGCTCAAGGCACAGGGCGTGGCGCTGGGGCAGCGGATCGTCCTGATCGGATCGGGGCCTTTGCTGACGTTGGTCGGCGCCCAGCTTGTCAAGGCTGGAGCCGATGTGGCGGCGGTATTGGATACCTCTTCCTGGCGCCAGCAAATGCGCGGATTCTCTGGACTTGCCGCCCGGCCGTTGGTCGCGCTGCGCGGCCTGGCCATGCGGGCGAGGCTCGGCGGCCGCTACCATGCGGGCGTGACGCTCGAGCGGATCGAGACCGACGGGCAAGGCGTCACGGCGATGTGTTGGCGCGACGCCGGCGGAAGGCAGCACCTCACGCCATGCGACACGATAGGCATGGGCTGGCACCTGCGGGCGGAGACGCATCTGTCCGACCTGGCGGGATGCGCCTTCACCTATGACGAGCGGTGGCGGCAATGGCTGCCGAAGACCGACCAGATGGGGCGGGCTGGCAACGGCGTTTATCTGGCTGGCGATGGGGCTCGTCTTCTGGGAGCGGACGGGGCGGAGATCGCCGGGCGTCTGGCTGCAGCGGCGTGCCTTGCCGATCTTGGATTTCCAGCGCCCTCCAGCGCGGCCGATCTGCGGGAGCTTGCACGGCTCGAGCGCTTTGCCTGCGGCTTGGCTTCCGCCTTTCCCTGGCCAGCGGCGATGGCGCGGGCGCTCCCCGACGATGCGGTCGTCTGCCGCTGCGAGAATGTGACCGCCCGAGATGTGCGCGAAAATGTTGATTTTGGCGGCGGCGAAGCAAACAGGGTGAAATCGCTGTCGCGCGTCGGCATGGGCCGATGCCAGGGACGCTATTGCCAGTTGGCCGCCGTCGAACTCGTCGCGGCACGAGCCGGCTGCGCGCCAGATGCAGTTGGCCGGTTTCGCGCGCAGGCCCCTGTCCGACCAACGCCTGTCGGCGCGTTTCTCCGGGAGCACTGATGCGATTGCCAATGCCTGGCCCGGATGTCGGCATGGATCACATCCTAGAAGTCGGCGACTTTGCCCCAGACCGAACCATCGAAGCGGCGCGGATCATAGGATGTCGCATCGACGACCGGTTCCGACCCGGTCATCAGATCGGCGACGAGGTGCCCGGCGCCGGGCCCGATGCCGAAGCCGTGTCCCGAGAACCCGGCAGCCAGGAAGAAACCCGGAACGGTATCAATCTCGCCGATAGCGGGCACGCCGTCTGGCGTGCTGTCGATGTAGCCGGCCCAGGCCGCATTGATCCTGGTCTGGCGCAGTGCCGGCAGCAGATCGAGCGCTCGGGCGTGGGTCAGGCGGATGGTCGCCTGGTCCGGGGCCGGATCGAGGATGCGCATCCGCTCCATTGGCGTCGGCTGGTCGAGCCGCCAGTGCCGGAGCGTTTCGTGGCCCGAGCGCACACCCTGCAGACCGCCGGGCGCGAGGCTTCGCCACCGCTTCAGGAACATGGGCAGGAACTGCGACGAGAAGCGCAGCTGCTGCGGCGTGACGTCCACGCGGCCGCGTCCGCTTATGGCGAGCGTGTAGCCGCCGTCGCCGCGACGCGTGGCCGAAATGTTTGCGGTATGCAGCGCATCCGGCAGGCCCTCAGCGCCGGGCGAGACGGACAGGATGGAGGATCGGATCGACGCCTGAGGAAAGCGGAAGCCGAACTGATGGCAGAAGGAGGACGCCCACGCGCCGCCGGCCAGGACCGCCAGCTTCGTCCGGATCGTTCCGCTTTCGGTGACTACGCCGCTCAGGCGCCCGCCCTCGACCTCGATACCGCGCGCGGCACAATTCTGGCGGACGGCGCCTCCACGCTTGATGATGGCGCGGGCCACTGCCGGTGCCGCCCGCGACGGATCGGCGGTGCCGTCGGTCGGCGAGAAGACGCCGCCCCTCCAGCTCCGGCCGGTGGCGAGGCCCCGCGCTGTGGCCTCGGCACTGTCGAGCATGTGCGTGGTAACTCCAGCGGTTTTGGCGAAATTACGCCAACGCGCCCAACCGGCGAGTTCCGCCTCGTCATTGCTGAGATAGAGCAGGCCGCAGCGCCGGAACCCGGTGTCTTCACCGCTCTCCGCCGCAAAGCTGTCCCACAGGTCCAAGCTTCTTGTTGCCATCGGCAGCTCGCGGGCGTCGCGGTTCTGCTGGCGGCACCATCCCCAGTTTCTGCTGGACTGCTCGGCGCCGACTCGCCCCTTTTCGACAAGCGCGACCTTCAGACCGCGCCGGGCCAAGTAATAGGCCGTAAAGACACCGACGATGCCGGCGCCGATCACCACCGCGTCCGCGGACTGCGGCAGTTGCTCAGTCGTTTCGATTTGCTGCAGCGGCGTGCGCATGGTTCTCCCTGCCGTGAAGCGCCAATCTAGCGTGTTGCGCAGGCAGCCGCTGCTGCACTTGTAGCCGTAGCAGAATTTTATTCCGTCAGTCGCGTTAGAATCGGGAGTCCCTGCGTTTCAAGCGGCGTCCACTCGGATGGACAGCCCAGCGGGCTGTGATAGTGTCGACCGTCATCAGCAGGGCAGCATTTTGTGCTGCGGCACGGTTCCTCGGAGGCCACCCGTGAAACTCGATCGGATCGATATCAAGATTCTTCACGAACTGCAGAAGAACGGCCGCATCACGAACGTGGAATTGGCCGAACTGGTGCATCTGTCGCCGAGCCCATGCCTGATGCGGGTCAAAAGACTGCAATCGGAGGGCTATATCGGAGGCTATTCCGCGCAGGTCAATATCGGCAAGCTCGGCCAGACACTGACAGTCTTCACCGAGATCACGTTGAAGAACCACCGCCAGGTGGACTTCGCACGTTTTCTCGCCGTCGTGGACAAGATCGAGCAGGTCATCGAATGTCATCTTGTGTCGGGTGGCTACGACTATTTGATGAAGTTCGTGACCTCCGGCATCGCCGAATACCAGACAATCATGGAGCGGCTGACCGACATGGATATCGGCATCGACAAGTATTTTAGCTTCGTGGTGCTGAAGTCCCCGATCGTCAAGGCGCACATGCCGCTGCCCAGCCTGTTTCCGAGGTAGTCAACGACGAGCGCGCTGCGCTTGTCGCCCGCTACAAGGTGTCCGGCCGCAATATCGGGTGCAGCGCTTTCAATTCGGCTTGCATCTCGGCGATCATCCACCCGCAGATGTCGGAGACGACAGGCCGTACCGGCCTTGAGCGCGGTGCAATCAGCTGATGGATCCGGCCCGTCTTGATCTGTCTGTCCGAGGCCGGGACAAGGGTTCCCTGAAGCAACGCCCTTGAAACGTTGCTGAGCCAGCCGAGCGCTACGCCTTCCCCGTTCATGGCGGCTTGAAGCACGACCGCGTAGTCCGAGAATTCGAGCCACTTTGCCCTGCTGGTCTTGCGGTCCGCCACACTGCCCCATGCGTCCAGCCACTGCTCCTTGGCGTCGGTCAGGTGAAGCAGCGCATGACCTTCCCCGGTTCCGGCATGGATCAACCGACCGTGGGCCGACAAATAGGATGGGCTGCATACCGGAACGATGACTTCCGGCGAGAATGCCCAGTGGTGATAGTGGGTGTCGTCATCGGCCAGGATTCTCGTGGCAAGGTCGACATTCTCGGCTGGTCCTCGCAAAACGCCCGCGATCAGTTCGAACCTCAGGTCGACGTCAGGAAATCTCGTGTTGAATGCCCCTAACCTGGGAACGAACCAATAGGTTGCCAGAGAACTCGAAAGTGAAAGGGTCACCACCGGCTTTGCAGCGCTGTTCTGCTTCATCCTCCGGATCACCTCAGCGATGCCGTCAAATCCCTCCCGCACAGCCGAATGGAGGGCACGTCCTTCTGCAGTCGGGGCCAATCCCGTTGGACCCCGCGTGAAAAGAGGCACACCGAAATCGGCCTCGAGCTGCGCAATGCTGCGGCTGATCGACGGTTGCGTGACGTTGAACTCGCGAGCGGCGGCCGTGAAGCTGCCCAGCCGGACAGCAGCCTCGAAAACGAGAAGTCCGCGCGCGGAAGGAACGAGTTTTGCAAATCCAGCCATACGCCCAGCGTATAACCACCCCAACAATTTTCAAGCTTTCCGCAATCCTGGAAATGGCGAACTATAACCCTTATGAATGGGGCGGAGCAGAACGTGAAGGTAGCGGGATCTCAAGCAGGCAGCACATCCAGCGATCCACTGCTTCAGCCGTTTCGGCTCAAGGGTCTGACGCTCCGCAACCGCGTCGTCAGCACCAGTCATGCCTCGATGCTGGACGATGGCGGCCTGCCGCTGGAGCGCTACCAGCGCTACCATGAGGAGAAAGCGCATGGCGGCCTTGCGATGACCATGGCGGGCGGCTCGGCCATGACCTCGCCCGACTCCAGTTGGGGCGGCGGTCAGCTGGACCTTTCGAGCGATCGCGTCGTGCCTCATCTCCAGTCGCTGTCGCAGCGCATCCACCGCCACGGCGCCGTCGTCATGTGCCAGGTTTCGCATCTTGGCCGGCGCGCCACCGCCTATGCCGGGAACTGGCTGCCGCCCGTAGCGCCGTCACGCGTTCGCGAGACGCGAAACCGGAATTTTCCGAAGGAGATGGACGCAGCCGACATCGACAGGATCGTCAGGGACTACGCCAGTGCGGCAAGGCGCTGCGTGGACGGCGGTCTGGACGGCGTCGAAACCGTCACCGCCGGCCATCTGATCGGGCAATTCCTCTCGCGCAGAACCAACAGACGCACGGATGGCTTCGGAGGTTCACTCGAAAACCGCGCGCGCTTCGGCCTGATGGTTCACGAGGCGATCCGCCGCGCGGTGGGCGACGATTTCGCTGTCGGCATCCGGTTCGTGATCGACGAGGCGGTCGAGGACGGGTCGGATTTCGAGGAATGCCTGGCCTTCGCCAGGCTGTTCGAGCGGGCAGGCCATATCGATTTCTTCAACTGCATATTCGGCCGCATGGACACCGATTTGTCCCTGGCCGAGCAGAACATGCCCGGCATGTTCACCAAGAGCGCGCCGTTTCTGCCGCTGGTCGGGCAGTTCAAACGAGAAACCAGGCTGCCCGTCATCCACGCGGCGGCCATCAGGGATGTGGCCACGGCCCGCCACGCGATCCGCGAAAACCTTGTCGATCTGGTCGGCATGACCCGGGCGCATATTGCCGACCCCCACATCGTCAACAAGGTGATGCGCGGCGAAGAAGAACGCATTCGCCCGTGTGTCGGCGCATCCTACTGCCTGTACAAGAAGGTGCAGTGCATCCACAACCCGGCCAGCGGCCATGAAACGATCATCAGCCATACCATCCTGCGTGCTGAAACGCTGAAACGTGTGGTCGTGGTCGGCGGTGGTCCGGGAGGGATGGAAGCGGCAAGGGTCGCCGCCGAGCGCGGACACAGAGTGAGCCTGCTCGAAGCCGGGGCGCGACTTGGTGGGCAGGTGCTCGTCGCGGCCGCTGCCGTCGACCGCAAAGATCTCATCGGCATAGTCGACTGGCGTACCGGTGAGCTCGATCGCCTGGGCGTCGAAGTCCGCCTCAACACCTATGCGGACGCAGCGATCGTCCTCGCCGAGAGACCGGACACGGTCATCATCGCCACCGGCGGCATTCCGGACATGGAATGGCTGGAGGGCGCCCAACATTGCGACAGCGTCTGGGATGTCTTGACCGGGGTCGTGCCGGCGAAGGACGACGTGCTCATCTACGATGAGACCGGACGCCAGTCGGCAGTTTCCTGCGCCCTGCATCTTGCCCGTCCGGGGCGCCTGGTCAGCCTGGCCATGGCGGACGACACGCTGGCGATCGAGACGCCCTATCCGGACAGGGTGAGTTTTCGCAAACGCGCCTCGGAACGCCGCATCCGCATCGTCAGCGATGTGCGCCTGGTCAAAGCAGCGCGCCAGGGCAACGGCATCGCCGCCACGTTCCGGCATGAGCTCACCGGTGCGGAGATGGAAATGACCGCCGCCCAACTCATTGTCGAGCGCGGCACCGTGCCAATGGAGGATACCTACCAGGAATTGCGCGCGAGCTCCGTCAACAACGGAGTCACCGACATAGCGCTGATGATGGGAACGGAAACGGACGGGGACAATGGTTCCCAAGCTGCCGGATCGTTCGTCCTGCACCGCATAGGAGACGCGGTCGCCAGCAGGGACATCTACTCGTCGATCTATGAGGCCTACCGGCTCTGCTCGCAATTGTAGACAAGGCCCATGAAACTCGATCGGATCGACATCAAGATTCTGTACGAGCTGCAGAAGAACGGCCGCATCACAAATGTGGAGCTGGCGGAACTGGTCAGTCTCTCCCCCAGCCCATGCCTGATGCGGGTAAAGAAGCTGCAGGCTGAAGGCTATATCGTGCGCTATTCGGCGCAGATCGACATCGCAAAGCTGGGACGGACGCTCACCGTCTTCACGGAAGTCACGCTAAAGAACATCGTCAGATCGACTTCGCGCGTTTCCTTGCCGCCGTCGATAAGGTTGACGCGGCCGTCGAATGCCATCGCGTTTCCGCCCGTTACGACTACCTCTTGAAATTCGTCACGGGTGGGATTGCCGAATATCAGGCGACCGTGGAGCGGCTCACCGACATGGATATCGGCATCGACAAGTGTTTTAGCTTCGTGGTGCTGAAGTCTCCCATTGTCAAAGCACACATGCCGCTGCCCAGCCTGTTTCCCTTGTAATCAGCGATGGCCGTACTGGCTTACCAGTTCGGGGTCGCGGACGAGGCCATCGAGCCACGTCGGATCGAGCTTGGGCACGGAGGAGAACAGAAGCTTCGAATAGGGGTGGGTGGGCGCTTTCAGTCCGTCGGGCGTGATCTGCTCCACCCGCTCGCCATTGTACATGACCATGATTTCGTCGCAGATTGCTTCGACGACGGAGAGGTCGTGGCTGATAAAAATGTAGGAAAGGCCCAGCTCGCTCTGCAGCTCCTTGAGCAGTTCGATCACGGCCGCCGCCACCACCGTGTCCAGCGCCGAGGTGATTTCGTCGCAGATGATGAGCTTGGGTCCGGCCGCCAGGGCGCGCGCGAAGTTCACGCGCTGCTTCTGGCCGCCCGAGAGCTCCGACGGGCGACGGTAGCGCAGCGTCCTTGGCAGGCGAACCATGTCGAGCAGTTCGTTGACGCGCTTCGAGCGCGCCTGCCGGTCGAGCCCGTGATAGAAGGCCAACGGCCGGGAGATGATGTCCTCCACCGGCTTGGCCGGATTGAGCGCGGTATCGGCATACTGGAACACGATCTGCATCTCGCGCAGTTGGTCCTGGCTGCGTTTGCCTGCGGCGCGCTCCAGTTGCTTGCCCTCGAAGACGATGTCGCCGGCCGCCGCCGGATGGATGCCGGCGATGACGCGCGCCAGCGTCGATTTTCCGCAGCCGGATTCGCCGATGACGCCAAGATTGCGCCCCTGCTCGACGACCAGGCTGACGGAATCGACAGCGCGTATGACCGGCAGTCCATCATCCCGCACCGCGCCATAGCCGGCCGTCACATTGTCGATGCGCAGCAACGGCTTCGCGCCGGCATCCGCGTCCGCATGTGCTTGCCGCGGTTTCGGCTCGAAGGCAGCCAGCAGTTCGCGCGTATAGGGGTGCCGGGGGGCCGAAAGAATCTGGGCCGTGGTGCCGGTCTCCTGCACTTCGCCGCCCTTCAGCACCACGATGTGGTCGGCGATCTGGGCGACGACAGCAAGGTCGTGGGAAACATAGACACCCGCTATTCCGCCAGCCCGCATGACCGACTTGAATGCCTTCAGCACGTCGATCTGCGTCGTCACGTCGAGTGCCGTCGTCGGCTCGTCGAAGATCATCAGCTTGGGATCGCCGATCAGCGCCATCGCCGCCGACAGCCGCTGCAACTGCCCTCCTGAAACCTGGTGCGGATAACGGGCGCCAAGCCCTTCCGGGTCCGGCAGCGACAACGCCCGGAACAGCTCGACCGCGCGCTTTCGTGCCTGCTCGGGCGCCATCAGCCCGTGGATGCGCGTAACCTCGATCACCTGCTCCATGATGGTGGACGAGGGGTTGAAGGAGGCGGCGGCACTTTGCGGAACATAGGCGATATCGGTGCCGCGCAACCTGGCGCGCTGCTTTTCGGTAAGTGCGGCCATGTTCTTGCCGTTTACATTGATCTCGCCGTCGGTAATCCGGCAGCCAGGTCGCGCATGGCCCATCAGCGAGAGCGCGATCGTCGTCTTGCCGGAGCCGCTCTCGCCGATCAGGGCGACGATCTCGCCGTCGGCGATGTCGAGGCTGACGCCCTTGATGATTTCGACAACACGACCGGCATCGGTCGTCGCCTCGATTCGCAGATTCCTGACCTCGACGAGATTGGTCATGCGTCCCTGTCCCTGATCTTCTGCGGAAGGTTGTCGATCAGCAGGTTGACGCTGATGGTGAGGCTGGCGATCGCCAGCGAGGGAACGATGACGGCGGGAGCCGCGAAGGGCAGGCCGCCTATGTTCTCGCGCACCAGCGCGCCCCAGTCGGCGAGCGGCGGTTGCAGGCCGAGCCCGAGGAAGGACAGACCGGACAGCAATAGCACGATGAAGACGAAGCGCAGGCCGAAGTCGGCCAGCACCGGGCGCATGATATTGGGCAGGATCTCTGACCCGATGAGATAGGCGGTGCTTTCGCCGCGGACGCGAGCGACGGTCATAAAGTCCATGGTGTTGATGTTGACGGCGAGCGCCCGCGCGAAGCGGTAGGCGCCCGGTATGTAGATGACGGCGAGCGTCAGGATCAGCGCCGGGATCGACGAGCCGACCGCGGCTACCACCACAAGGCCGAACAGCTTGCTTGGAATGGAGTTCATGGCGTCGAGGAAGCGGCTGAGGCAGGTGTCGAGCCAGCCGCCGGTGACGGCCGCGATCATCCCCAGCACGACGCCAGAAAAGCAGGCGATACAGACGGCGGCGAGCGATATGCCGACGGTGTAGCGCGCACCCATCAGCACCCGCGAGAGCATGTCTCGCCCCAGATAGTCCGAGCCGAGCCATAGGCCGCGACGCATCGGGCCGAAATAATCGTCGTCGACAATGTCGCCGATCGAATGGGGAATGATGGCGGGTGCGAAGATGGCGATCAGCGTCCACGCCAGGATGACCAGCGAGGCGATTACGCCCACGAGATTGTAGCTGTGGCCCAGCAAGGACCGTCGGGAAGCCGCCACGCGTGCCATCGTCACCTCAGCCTTGGGTTGGACATGATGGCGATGATGTCGGCGACGGTGATGAGCAGGAGATAGCCGAGGCAGAAGATCATTGCGCAGCTCTGGATCAGCGGCAGGTCGCGGGTCGCGACCGCATCGACCATCAGCTTGGCGATGCCGGGATAATTGAAGATGGTCTCCACGATGATGACGCCGCCGACCAGATAGGACAGCGACAGCGCAACCGCGTTGACGATCGGCCCGAGCGCATTGGGAAGTGCGTGCTTGAGCACCATGCGGCCGCGTGAGGCGCCTTTGAGCAGCGCCATCTCGACATAAGGCGTGGACAGCGTTTCGATCACCGCGGCGCGGGTCATGCGGATCATCTGAGCCGAGATGACGAAGGTCAGCGTGATCACCGGCATGGCATAGATGCGAACGATGTCGGTCAGCGTATGCGCCTCATTGACCGAGGACAGCGCCGGCAGCCATTTGAGATAAACGGCGAAAAGCAAAACCGCGAGGGTCGCGACCATGAATTCCGGTACCGAGATGACGCCGATCGCAAGAATGGTGACAGTGCGGTCATAGAGCGAACCGCGCAACATGGCGGCGGTGATGCCGAGCGTCAGCGCTAGGGGCACCGAGAGCAGCGTGGTGATGCCGGCGAGCTCCATGGTGTTGACGAAGCGCCCGCCGATCAGCGCCGCGACCGGCATCTCGTTGGCATAGGAAGTGCCGAGATCGCCGTGGAGCAGGCCGAGAAGCCAGCGCAGGAAGCGCAGGATTGCAGGATCATTGAGATGCATGGCCTCGCGCAGGCCGGCGACGGCTTCGGGGGTGGCCGCCTGGCCGAGCAGAATCGACGCGGTGTCGCCAGGCAGCATGCTGGTGGCGAAAAACACGGCGAACAGGACGATCAGAAGTGTAACGACCGCGATTGCCAGCCGCTTCAGCACGAGGTTTAGAACCCCAGACGTCATGGAAGCGCTCCTGCGGTTGCGTTCGGCCAAGCCATGTTGCGCAATAGTGCCAGGGACCGGCTGTCCGGTCCCTGGCAGGCGCCTCTCAGGCTTCGAGCCAGAGATATTCCGCCATTGCGTAGCCCATCATGCCACCGAGTGGGTTCGCCTCCAAACCCTTCACCTTGCTGGAGAGAGCATCCACGTTGGAAATGTAGGCCGGGATGATGGTGCCGGCCTGCTCGGAGACCATGGTCTGCATCTGGCCATAGATTTCCTTGCGCTTGGCCTGGTCGAGCGAGCCGCGCGCCTCGACGAGCAGCTTGTCGAACTTCTCGGACTTGTACTGGCTTTCGTTCCAGGGCGCGTTGGAGGCGTAGAGGAGCGAGAACAGGATGTCGGGTGTCGGGCGCGGATTGATGTTGCCGAAATGGATCGGCGCCTTGAGCCAGTAATTGTCCCAATACCCGTCGGACGGGACGCGCTGGACATCGAGCTTCATGCCGATATCGGCACCGGCGGCCTGGATGATCACCGCCATGTCGATCGACGACGTCGCGGCATCGGAGGCGACCACGGGGATCGACTGGCCGAGCAGGCCCGACTTCTGGAAGTGGAACTTGGCCTTGTCCGGGTCGAAGGCCTTCGGCTTGAGGTCGGCATTGTGGAAGATGTTCGCCGGCGAGACAGGCTGGTCGTTGCCGATTTCGCCGAGGCCGCGCAATGCCGATTTGACGATCTGCTCGCGGTTGACGAGGTATTTCATGCCGGCGACGAAGTCGGCCTTATTGCCCGGATCCATGTCGAGCCGGATGTTGAGGTCCGTATAGTTGCCCGAGGTGGTTTTCGACAGTTCGAAGCCCTGCTGGCCGCCGATGAGCTTCATCGCGCGCGGATTGATCGAGGCGGCGAAGTTGACGTCACCGGAAAGCAGGGCGTTGACGCGAGCGCTGTCGTCGCTGATGGCGATGAACTCGAACGAATCCAGGTAGGGCTTGCCGGATTTCCAGTAGTTCTTGTTCTTGGAGACGACCGACCGCACGCCCGGTTCGAACGTTTGCAGCACGAAGGCGCCGGTGCCGTTGCCCTTTGAGAAGTCGGTGGTGCCATCCGCCACGATCATGAAGTGATGCAATGCCAGGATGGTCGGAAGGTCGGCATTCGGATCGGCGAGGGTGATTTCGACGGTCGATTTGTCGACCGCCTTGAAGCCGGTCATCTGCGCGGCGATCTTGGCAACCTTGGAGCCGACCGCCTTGTCGAGATGGCGCTTCAGCGAGAAGATGACGTCTTCGGCGGTGAGGTCCTTGCCGTCGTGGAAGGTGACGCCCTTGCGCAGCTTCACGGTCCAGGTCTTGGCGTCCTTGCTGTCGAAACTTTCGGCCAACTCCATCTGCGTCTTGCCATCCTTGTCGAGGAAGGTCAGGCGGTTGTAGAGCGAGCAGCAGCGGACATAGTCGGTCGACAGCGACGCCTTTGCCGGGTCGAGCGTGTCGGCGGTGGAGGACGACCAGCCGGCTGCCTTGAAACTGCCGCCGGAGACCGGCGTGGCGGCGACGGCATTGGTGGCACGGCCAAGCACCACGCTGCCCGCGGCAATCGCGGCGCCGCCGGCCAGCAGCATCTTGAGGAGTTCGCGGCGGCTCGCGCCCCGCCGAATGGCATTCTCGGCCATGGCATCGTCTGCGCTGGTCCAGTTCGTTATCTTGTCGGTCATATCATTCCCCTTTCTGTTTGTTTTTCCGGGATGCTCGTCTTGCTGCGGCTTTCCGGGCTTGGGCTCAGGTTCGTTCCTTCAGGCTTTCCCGCACGGCGGCGGCAAGGGCCGCCATTGACGTGAAGTGGTAGTCAGGCGCGGTGAAACGCTCGGGCTCGATCGTGCCGCCGTAACCCTTCTGGGCATGCCGGCGCTCGATCCAGCAATTGGTCATGCCAAGCGCCCGGGATATGCCGATGTCGTGGTATTGGCTTTGCGCGACGTGCAGGATGTCGTCCTTGCTGTCGCCCCGGGAGGTCACGAAATCGAAAACCTTCTGGAAGAAGGCCGGGTCCGGTTTCTCGATGCCAGTATCATCGGCCGTAAAGGTGGCGAAGAAGGGCGAACCGAGCCGCTTCTCGAAATGATCGAGCGCCCAGCGCCGGGCATTGGTCATGGCGATCAATCTGTGCGACTTGGCAAGGTCCGCCAATGCCGCCGCGCTGTCAGCAAAGCCTTGCCAGGCACGGGCGGAGTCCCGCAGGCGCACACCGTATTTCTCCTCGGGAGGGAGGCCGAGACGCGGCGCGATGACCGTGTAGACACGCACGAGATCGTCGGGAAACAGGCTCGCATCGGGCATGTAGCGGGCCTGCCGGTAAAGGGCCAGCGCCTCCTCGCCATCGACCGAAACGCCGGCCTCGGCGGCAATTTCCGCCAGGCAGGTCGTGATCCCGCCTTCGAAGTCGATCAGCGTGCCGACGACATCGAAGGTCATGTATTTGAACTCGCTAAAGCCCCTGGCCAAGACTGGGTCTCCTCTGCATGCGGCCGAATTGCACGTGTTGGACAGAACAAAATTCCGTGCTGTCCGGGGCGTCGGTCTCTTTTGAAGGCCTGGAAATCCGGGCTTTCTGGCCTTGTCTTCTCAGCAGTCTGGCACTTCCCCCGCGCTGGATTCGCCGAAAAGGCGTGAGTGCGCGGCACAAAATTGCGAAATCGTCTGCGCCGGCGATATTTCGAGATGCGAAAAATTCGTCGCTCGTCATGCCATGGCCTGGCGGACGTCTGGATCGTCCAGCGTCTGGTCGAGAGTTCGGCGCGTGCGCTCGATGATCGCATCGATATCGCTGTCGGTACAGCACAGCGGCGGCGCATAGCCGAGGACCCCATGCGCGAAGGCACGGATGATGAGGCCATTGTCCCACGCCCTGTCGAAGACCCGCCGCGCCGGCATGGCCGACGCGGGAAGCGGTGTTTTCATCTGCTTGTCAGTCACCAGTTCGACCGCTGCAAGCATGCCGCGGCCGCGCACCTCTCCGACGAGCGGATGGTCGCTCAGGCTGTTCAATCCCGCCATCAGGCGTGCGCCGGCCTTGATGCCGTTCTCCAAAAGCCCATTTTCATAGAGCCTCAACACTTCGAGCGCGACGGCGGCGCTGACGGGATGGGCGGAGTAGGTGTAGCCGTGGCCGACCGCCGAAGCGCCCGCGCCGTCGGCGATCACGTCGTAGACATGATCGGCCATGAACACCGCGCCCATCGGAACATAGCCCGAGGTCAGGCCCTTCGCCGTCGTCATGAAGTCGGGAACGATGTCCTCCTCCGTGCAGGCGAACAGGGGCCCGGTGCGGCCGAAACCGGTGATCACCTCATCGGCGATGAACAGGATGCCGTACTCCCGGCAGAGTTCGCGCACGGCCTTGATCCAGCCTTTCGGTGGAACGATGACGCCACCCGAACCCTGGATCGGCTCGGCGTAGAAGGCGGCGACCCGCTCCGGCCCGATCTCCTCGATCTTGGCCTTCAGCGCGGCGAGCGATGCGGCGATGATTGCGTTGCCGTCCTCGCCGACAGGGTTGCGGTATGGATAGGGGGAGGGGATCTTGTGCTGCCATTCAAAGGGAATGCCGAAACCGGCGTGAAAGGCGGGCAGGGCGGTCAGGCCCGCGCCAACCACCGACGAGCCGTGATAACCCTGCTCGATGGAAATGAACTGATCGCGTTTTGGCTCGGCCCTGGCATTCCAGTAGTAGCGGACGAACCGGATCGTGCTGTCGACCGCGTCCGATCCACCAAGAGTAAAATAGACGTGGTTCAGATCCCCGGGCGCGCGCTCGGCCAGTTCCGAGGCGAGGCGGATCGCCGGCTCAGAGCCGAGGCCGAAATAGGCGGTGGCGTAGGGAAGCTCTCGCATCTGCCGGGCCGCCGCCTCGACGATGCTGTCATGGCCATAGCCGGCATTGACACACCACAGCCCCGCGAAACCGTCGAGAAGTTGCCGGCCGGACGCATCGGTCACGGTCGCGCCCTTCGCCGATTTCAACACGCGCACGCCGTGCGCCTCATGACCACGGTATGAAGAGACTGGGTGGATGAGATGGGCGCGATCGAGTTCGATCAGGGAATTGGCGAGCATTGTTGTTCTCCGACTATCCTAGCGCTTGGTTGGCGAGGGCGTAAATTTTTGGCCTGGCCTGTTCCGCGACCGTCTTGGGCGGACGGTCCATGGCTACGCCGCCGCCGACATGCGTGAGGCCGATTTCCTCGAGCCAGCCGGCGATGCCGGTTCCGCTGCCGGTATCCACGCGCAGGAAGGCACCGGCGCGCGCGGCGGCGAAGAAGCCGATCAGGGCCTTTGCCTCGTCGATACTTCCCGCGATGACTGGACCAATCACCTCGCCGCGTCCGAACGGCCGGATCGCGGCATAGGCCCCGATGGCGCCGTCGCGGCGGATGACGGCGAATTGGCCGCGCTCGGCCAGCGCATCGATTAGAGCTCCACGGTCGGCGCCATAGGCGTCGCGGTCCAGCGCCTTGATTTCCCGGAGATCGGCGGCGTCCGCAGCTTCCACGCCGCCCTGCGCACCAAGCTTGGCAACGCTACCTTGATGTTGCCGGATCGTACCGGACGGCACAAAGCCGAGCTTTTCATAAAGAGGCATGCCGTCCGCTGTGGCGACGAGCCGCAGCGGACGGTCACCGGCAAGGGCGAAGGCCCGATCCATGAGCCGGCGCCCAAGCCCCTTGCCGCGCACAGTCCTGTCGACGATCACCATGTTGATCATGGCGCAATCTGCGCCGTAGGGCGTTACCAGGATAGTTCCGGTGACGCGGCCCTGATCGTCGAGCGCAACCGCGCCGTTCGAGAGCTGCAGCGCCATCTGCCAGTCCTGCGGGCGATGTGGCCAATTCTCCTGGCGAGAAAGCACTACGGCTCCCTCGATATGGTCGGGCCCGAAGGCCCGGAGTTCGATGTCGCCCTGCAGCATGAGGCATCCTTCCGTCTGACGACAAGTTTCGACCATCGGCGCGCCGCAGATCATCTGAAGGCTTTGGCTTCGACAGTATCTTTCGCCGTAGCGTAAGCGGTGCGCCGCATCTTGTGCTGGCGTCATCCACGGCGGGGGCGCCTCACGCCGTGCGCGGCGCCGCAATCGGCACGCCAGATGCCACAGCGTGCCAAACCGGATGGCGGATACGGAACTTTCTGCTTTCGGAAGGCCTATTTCGGTCAGGTGGGTCGCCGCCTGCCGCTCTATGATGAAATACATCCCAGCGCGGATGTGCTTCCACCGGAGATCGACGGACATGGCTTCCTTCAGGCCCAAATACATCACCTTCGACTGCTACGGCACGTTGACCTTTTTCCAGATGGCGGAAGCGGCGCGCGATCTCTACGGCAGCCGGCTCGACGAGCCGCGCATGCAGGAGTTCATCAAGAATTTCGCGGCGTACCGGCTGGATGAGATTCTGGGCGACTGGAAACCTTATGCCGACGTCGTCCACAATGCGCTCGAGCGCGCTTGCAAGCGCAACGGCGTCGCCTTCAGCCCGGACGACGCCAGGATGGTCTATGAGCGCGTGCCGACATGGGGACCTCACGCCGATGTCCCCGCGGGCTTGGCGAAGGTCGCCAAGGAAATTCCGCTGGTCATCCTGTCCAACGCGATGAACGCGCAGATCATGTCCAATGTCGAAAAGCTCGGCGCGCCCTTCCATGCTGTCTATACGGCCGAGCAGGCGCAGGCCTATAAGCCCCGCTTCAAAGCCTTCGAGTACATGCTCGACATGTTGGGCTGCGGCCCGGACGATATCCTTCACTGCTCGTCCTCGTTCCGCTACGACCTGATGTCGGCGCACGATCTCGGCATCAAGAACAAGGTCTGGGTCAACCGCGGCCACGAACCAGCCAACCCCTATTATGGCTATGTCGAGATACCGGATATTTCGGGCCTTCCAGGCGTGGTCGGTCTCTAAAACAGGCGGATTGCCGATGAAGCTGGTCTCCTACTGGCACGACACTGTCACCATCTTTGCCGGCGCGGCGCAAGGCCCGGTCGAGGGTCACTACGATGCCGCCATCGTCGGCGGCGGCTTCACCGGACTCGCCGCCGCCCGCCGATTGGCGAAGGCCGGCGCCAAGGTGGTGGTGGTGGAAGCGGAGCGCGTGGGCTGGGGTGCATCCGGGCGCAATGGCGGACATCTAAACAACGGACTTGCCCACAGCTACCTCTCGGCCAAGGCGGAACTCGGAAAGGAACGCGCGATCGCGATCTACCGGGCGCTGGACGAGTCCGTCGACACCATCGAGGCGCTGGTCGCCGAGGAAGGCATTGATTGCAACTTCCGCCGCGCCGGCAAGCTGAAGCTAGCCTCTAAGCCGCAGCATTTTGATTCGATCGCCCGCAACTTCGAAGCGATCCATTCCGAGGTGGATCCGGATACGGCGCTGCTGTCAGCGGCCGATCTTAAATCGGAGATCGGCTCGCCGTTCCATGGCGCGATGCTGTCGAAGAAGAGCGCCATGATGCATATGGGCCGCTATGTGGCGGGTCTCGCCACGGCAGCCGCGCGCCACGGCGCCGTCATCCACGAGAACGCTGCGGTGACCAATCACAAGCAGGCCGGCAAGCGGCATGAGTTGACCACGTCGCGGGGTCGCATCAGCGCCGACGCCGTGCTGGTGGCGACCGGTGCCTATACGACGCCGAATTTCGGCTATTTCCGCCGCAGGATCATTTCGGTCGGCAGCTTCATCATCGCCACGCAGCCCTTGAGCGACACCGAGATCGCCGCGACCATGCCGGGCAACCGGACGTGCGTGAACTCGATGAACATCGGCAACTACTTCCGGCTTTCGCCCGACAACCGGTTGATCTTCGGCGGCCGCGCACGCTTCTCGGCGACGTCGGACCAGCGCTCCGACGCCAGGAGCGGTCAGATATTGCGGGCAAGCCTGGCGGCCATCTTCCCGCAGCTCGCCAGGGTCGAGATCGACTATTGCTGGGGCGGGCTGGTCGACATGACCAAGGACCGTTTCCCGCGCGCCGGCTACCATGACGGGGTGTGGTACGCGATGGGCTATTCCGGTCATGGCGCGCAGCTTTCCACCCAGCTCGGCATGATCCTGGCCGATGCCATGCTTGGCCGCGAGGACCGCAATCCGCTGAAGGGGCTCGAGTGGCCTGCCATTCCAGGCTATTCAGGCAAGCCGTGGTTCCTGCCGATGGTTGGCCTCTACTACAAGGCGCTCGACCGGATCCAGTGACCACTGATCCGGCGGATAGGGTTTAGCCCAGCCCGCCCATATGGAAGCTTTTCAGCTCGAGATATTCCTCGATGCCGGCCTGCGCGCCTTCGCGGCCGAGGCCGGACTGCTTGACGCCGCCGAAGGGTGCCACCTCCATCGAGACCGAGCCTGTGTTCAAGCCCACCATGCCGAACTCCAACGCCTCGCCGACGCGCCAGGCGCGTTTCAAATTCTCGGTGTAGAAGTAGGAGGCAAGTCCGTAGGGTGTGCCGTTGGCCAGCGCGATCGCTTCCTCTTCCGTCTCGAAGCGGAAAAGCGGCGCGACGGGGCCGAACGTTTCCTCGCCGGCAAGCTGCATGTCCTTTGTGGCGCCCGTCAGCACGAGCGGCGCGACATACTGAGATCCTTTCGGCAGGGCCTGCTTCTCGGTGACGATCGCAGCACCCTTGGCGAGCGCGTCCGCGACGTGGCGGTTGATTTTCTCGACCGCCGCCATGTTGATCATCGGTCCGATGACGACGCCGGGCTGTGTGCCCGGCCCCACCGTCATGGCGTTGACGCGGGCGGAGAGCTTCGCGGCGAAGGTCTCGTAGACCCCGGTCTGGACGAGGATGCGGTTGGCGCAGACGCACGTCTGGCCGCCGTTGCGGAACTTCGAGACCAGCGTGCCCTCGATGGCTAGGTCGAGATCGGCGTCGTCGAAGACGATGAAGGGGGCGTTGCCTCCGAGTTCGAGGCTGAGCCGCTTCACGCTGTCGGCGGCCCCGCGCATCAGCAGCGAGCCGACCCGTGTCGAGCCGGTGAAGGAGATCTTGCGCACCGTCTCATTGGCCATGATTTCGTTGCCGATTTCCGCTGGCATGCCGGTGACGATGTTGATGACGCCGGCAGGGATGCCCGCCCGTTCGGCGAGCAGGCCGAGGGCCAGCGCCGAATAGGGCGTGAACTCGGATGGCTTGATGACCACGGTGCAGCCTGCGGCCAGCGCCGGCGCGACCTTGCGGGTGATCATTGCGTTGGGAAAGTTCCACGGCGTGATGATGCCGCAAACGCCTACCGGTTCCTTCAGCACGATGATGCGGCGGTCTGGCGTCGGCGAGGGGATGGTATGGCCGTTGATGCGGCGCGCTTCTTCCGCGAACCATTTGACGAAGGAGGCTCCGTAGCGGATCTCGCCCTTGGCCTCGTCCAGCGGCTTGCCCTGTTCGGTCGTCAGGATCAGCGCGAGATCGTCCAGATGCGCAAGCATCAGCCCATGCCAGGCCTCTAGCAGGCCGGCGCGCTCGGCGTTGGTCTTCTTCCTCCAATCCACATAGGCGGATGCGGCGGCCTCTATCGCTGCACGGGTCTCCGGACCGGCCATGTCGGGCACTGTGCCGATTGCCGACTGGGTCGCCGGGTCGAGTACATCGACCGTCTTGCAGGAGCCGGCAGCAACCCACTTGCCGCCGATCAGGCCGGCTTCGCGAAACAGACTTTTATCGTTCAGGCTTTTCATCGGAAACGACCTTGCAATCAGGTGAGAGCGGCGTTGACGGCGGCCGTGATGGTCTCCGTTCGATCCTTGCCGGGAATGGTGCCAATGCCGCGCGCGGTAGTCGCTTCGATGGCTTTCATAACTCGACCGGCGGCGGCTGTTTCGCCGAGATGTTCGAGCATCATCGCGCCGGACCAGATGGTAGCGATCGGGTTGGCGATACCGAGATGCGCGATGTCGGGCGCAGAGCCGTGCACCGGCTCGAACATCGACGGCGCCGAACGGTCAGGATTGATGTTGGCGGAGGCGGCGTAGCCGAGCCCGCCCTGGATCGCCGCGCCGATGTCGGTCAGTATGTCGCCGAACAGGTTCGAGGCGACGACCACATCGAGGGTCTCGGGCGCCATGATCATACGCGCGGCGAGGGCGTCGACGTGATAGCTGGTGACAGTGACATCAGGATAGTCCGCTGCCAGCTTCCGCGTGATCTCGTCCCAGAACACCATGGAATATTTTTGCGCGTTGGACTTGGTGACGGAGGCCAGTCTGCCGCGCCGCGCCCGTGCCTGCTCGAAGCCGAAGCGCAGGATGCGCTCGACGCCGGCGCGGGTGAAGATCGAGGTCTCCACCGCCACCTCGTCCAACGTGCCTTGATGCACGCGCCCACCGGCGCCCGAATATTCGCCTTCGGTGTTCTCGCGGATGCACAATATGTCGAAGCTTTCGGCCCGCAGCGGTCCCGTGACGCCCGGCAGCAGGCGATGCGGTCGGATGTTGGCGTACTGCACGAATGCCTTGCGGATCGGCAGCAGCAGGCCGTGCAGCGAGACCGAATCCGGCACTTGCGCCGGCCAGCCGACGGCGCCGAGAAGAATGGCGTCGAAGCCGCGCACTGTTTCGATGCCGTCTTCCGGCATCATACGGCCGGTATCCAGGTAGAATTTGCAGGACCAGGGAAATTCGGTTCCGGCCAGTGCAAAGCCGGCATGTTTGGCCGCCGTCTGCAGCACGGACCAGGCGGCGGCGGTCACATCGGGGCCGATGCCGTCACCGGGGATCAGGGCGATCGAATAGGACTTCATCGGCATCTCTCTAGAGGCTGATCAGGACGCTCTTGGTCCTGCGATTGGCGAGGTAGGCTTCGCGGCCGAGGTCCTTGCCGATGCCGGAGCGCTTGTAGCCCCCGGTTGGCAGGATATGGTCGCGCGAGCGGCTGTAGCGGTTGACCCAGACGGTGCCGGCTTCGAGCTTACGTGCGAAGCGTACGGTGCGGGACAGGTCTGACGTGAACAGGCCGGAAGCCAGCCCGTAGATCGGATGGCTGGCCAGCGCCAGCGCTTCTTCCTCGGTTTCGAAGGTCTGGACGGTCAGGACCGGGCCGAAGATTTCCTCGACGATCGCGGGATTGGCCTTGTCCACGTCAGCGATCAGCGTCGGCTGGTAGAAATAGCCGGGGCTGTCCACGACGCCGCCGCCGGTCAGGCATACGCCGCCGGCTTCGACCGCAGCCTGCACGATGCCGTCGACACGCGCCCGCTGCCGTTCCGAAATGATTGGCGAATACTGCGTCGCGTCGTCCCAGGTGGGGCCCGGCCGCACCATCTTCATCCGTTGCAGGATCGCGGCCGTCAGCCTGTCGGCCACGCTCTTCTCGGCGATCAGGCGCGTGCCGGCGACGCAAGCTTGGCCGGCGTTGAAGGTGACGCTGCCGGCGATCACTGCCGCCGCCTTGTCCAGATCTGCATCGGCAAAGACAAGCTGGGGGCTCTTGCCGCCGAGTTCCAGCGTCATTGGTTTGACGCCGGTGCGGGCCACATTCTCCATGATCGCCGAGCCGGCGCGGGTCGAGCCGGTGAAGGAGACTTTGGCGATGTCGGGATGGCCGGTCAGCGCCGCGCCGGTGGTTGGCCCATCGCCTAGCACCACGTTGATCAGTCCCGCCGGCAGGCCGGCCCTCACGGCGAGTTGCGCCAGATAGACGGCCGAGAAGGGCGTCATTTCCGACGGCTTCAACACAACCGCGTTGCCAGCGGCCAGTGCCGGACCGAGCTTCCATCCGGCCATCGAGATGGGAAAGTTCCAGGGCGTGATCGCGCCGACCACGCCATAGGGCTCGCTCATGATCATGCCGAGACTGGCATCGTCGGTCGGCACAAGCTCGCTGCCTTCCTTGTCGGCGAACTCGGCGAAGAAGCGGATCTGCTCGGCGGTGATCGCGATATCGCCAGCGACAAGCTGGCCGACGGGTCGGGTCGAGCTCAGTGCCTCTATCCTGGCCAGCGTTGCCGCTTCCGCTTCGATCAGATCGGCCCAGGCCTGGAGTGCCTTGGTGCGCTCACGCGGCCGGACGCCGCTCCAGTTGCTGGCCTTCAGTGCCGCCTTGGCGCTCTCCACTGCACGCTCGACCAAGTCGGGGCCGGCTACGGGGCAGTCAGTATAGGATTTGCCGTCCGATGGGCGACGCATTTCTATCCCGCCCCCGGCCGGAATCAACTCCCCGCCGATGAAATGGCCGACGGGGAGGGGAATTGTATCGGGATCGAAGCTCAGGCTCATCGACAACCACTCTGCGGCACCGGATGGAGCCTAGCGCGTGGCGCCACGCAGCATGCGCTGTTCGGCGTTCCGCCACCGACGAATGTTGCGTGCCAGGGATGAGGGACGGCAAAATCTTTCGCGCGGGGACGTGCCTCGCTATCCGACGGTCACGTAGATCTTGCGCACCGTTTCGATGGTTTTCCAGACGCCGGTGAAGCCGGGCTTCATGACGAAGCTGTCGCCGGCGCGGTAGGTCACCCTCTCGCCGGCGTCCGGTATGATCTCGATCACGCCGGAGAGAATGTGGCAGAACTCGAAAGTCTCCCCCTTGATCGAGCGCGTCTCACCCGGCGTCGCCTCCCAGACGCCGGTACGGACGAGATCGCCCTTGGCGACATCCTGCGCCCAGGTCTTGAAGGCAGGGTCGCCGGCGATCAGCCGCTCTGGCAGCGCCCTGGATTCGCGCGGCGAAAAGGTTGGGTTGGTATCGACGGTCTTGAGCAGGGACAAGGGATGGCCTTTCTGGTTGGACCTCAATAGCCGCGCGACCGGTCGACGAGCCCGATCGGCTCAAGGCCGGCACGGTGGCGCCGGATGTTGTCGATAACGGCGCGTGCCGCGGTCTCCGGCTGGGTGACGCTCGCGACATGCGGGGTGAGGATGATCTTCGGATGCGACCAGAACGGATGGTTCGCGGGCAGCGGTTCGGGATCGGTCACGTCGATTATCGCCGCCGAAAGGTGGCCGCTCTCGAGCGCGGCGACAAGCGCCTGATGGTCGAGCTGCGGCCCTCGGCCTGTGTGAACGAGAGCCGCGCCCTCCGGTAATTTGACGAACAGATCGGCATCGAGAAATCCGCGCGTGTCTTCGGTCAGCGGCAGCAGGCAGATCAATATGTCGCTGGCCGCCAGCATCGTCTCCAGCCCAACCTCGCCATGGTGGCAGGTCACGCCGTCGATCTGACGCGGCGAACGGCTCCAGCCGGCGAGCGGGAAGCCGAAGGGTTTCAGCCGGTCGAGGACCGCCTGACCGAGCTGCCCGAGACCGAGCACGCCGATCCGGCGCGAGGCGGCCTGGATCTGCGGGATATCCAGCCATTGACCGGCCCGCTGCCGCGCCAGATAGGCGGGCAGGTTGCGGTGCAGCGCAAGTACGGCCAGCGATACGTACTCCTGCATCATGCGCACGATGCCTTCCTCGACCATGCGCACGATCTTCACCGTCGCGGGCACCGCATCGAAGCGAAACTGGTCGACGCCGGCACCAAGGGAGAACAGGAGCTCCAGGTTCCGGTAGCGGGCGAGATTATCCGGCACCGTCCAGGTGATGAGATAACGCACCGCGTCGGCATCGACCGTCGCGGCATTCATCGCGAAAGGGAGGTCGGGCAGTTCCTTGGCGAAGGCTTCGGCAAAGATCGCGCCGCGCCGCGCATCGGAATTGAACAGGAATGTCATCCGGTTCCCCTTCAGGCGGCGCAATGCACAGCCAGCGCTTCGATCATAAGCTGGCAGGCAGTGAGTTCGCTGGCGAGAATATACTCGTCCGGCTTGTGGGCGCGGCCGATATCGCCAGGACCGCAGATGATCGCATCCATGCCGGCGGCTTGGTAGAGCCCAGCCTCGGTACCATAGCTGACGGCGGCGAGCGGTGCTTCGCCGGTCAGGTGGCTCAGCAAAGCCACCAAGCCTGAATCTTGTGACAAAGACAGTGCCGGATAGGCGCTCATCGGCGTCCACTCGACAAGATACCCCTTCGCGGCAAGGGCCTGGGCCCGCGCCTTGACCGGCGCGAGCAGGCGCGCCGGATCGACGCCAGGTATGGCGCGCGCCTCCAGGTCCAGCGTGCAGGTGTCGGGAATGATGTTGACCTGATGTCCACCCGCCACCACACCCGCCTGCAGCGAGGAGTAGGGCGGCTCGAAGGTTGGATCGAACGGGCCGTGCGTCAGTCGCTCGGCTTCGCTGACAGCCGCGCTCAGCGCCTCGGACATCGCATGGATGGCATTGAGTCCGAGATCGGGCCGCGAGGAATGGCCGGAGCGTCCCTTGATGGTGACGCGGGCGGCCGCCTTGCCCTTGTGGCCGCGCACGGCGCGCATGCAGCTCGGCTCGCCGACGATGACGCCGAGCGGTTTTGCGCAAAGGTCGGGAAGCCGGGCGATGAGATGCGGCACGCCGCGGCACCCAATCTCCTCGTCGTAGGAGAAGGCGAGGTGGATCGGCCTCGCAAGGCGCAGCCGCGACAGGGCAGGCACCGCCGCCAGCGCAGCGGCAAGAAAGCCCTTCATATCCGTGGTGCCGCGTCCGTAGAGGCGTTCGCCGTCCGGACGCAGCACGAAAGGGGATGAACTCCACTGCGGCTCGCCAGCGGGAACGACGTCCATGTGGCCCGAGAGGATATAGCCGGGGACATCTACGGGGCCGATCGTGGCAAAGAGATTGGAGCGGTCGCTTTCCGGCCCCGGGAGCAAGGTGACCTTCGCTCCCTGTTCCGCCAGATAGGCCTCGATCCAGCCGGCAATGTCCCCGTTCGGCTTGCCGGCCACGGATGGAAAGGCGACGAGACGGCCGAGGATGTCGAAGACGTCCATTCCAGACCTCAAGGTATTTTGGGGTTTGGGCATTTGGCATTCCGGTTCGTCGGGCCGATACGGTCGAGAATGTCAGCGTTCCTTCGCGATTGCGTGCCGAAAGCGGAAGTGTTTCAGTTGAATCTTGCGTTGGCGCCGGGCTTTCGAACAGATCATATTGATCCGATTGGTTAGCGTCGGCAGGGGAAGGGTAGGCCGTTGTGGGACCTCTCCATATCGGCAATGTTTCAGAGGCATGGAATTGAAGCCGTCCGGAAGCTTGAAAATCGATGCCTTCTCGATGCGGATCGGCGACATCGAAGGCGTCGAACTCGACCGGTTGCACGCGCACTCTCTATCCGTCGGATGGCCGCATCGCGCCGAGGACTGGCAATTCCTGCGCGAATCGGGACGGGGGATCGTTGCGCTCGACGAGATCGGCCGGGTGCTCGGCTCAGCCATGTGGTTCCCGCATGGCCACGATTTCGCGACGGTAGGGATGGTCATCACCTCGCCGCGGCTACAGACGCTGGGAGCCGGTCAGTGGCTGATGAAGCGGGTCTTCGACAACGTGGTCGGGCGCGACTTGCGCCTCAATGCGACCCGGGCGGCAAAGCGGCTCTATCTTTCGCTCGACTTCAGGCCGGAGAAGACCGTCTACCACTGCCATGGCATTGCCCGCGCCGCCACGGCGGCTGGAATAGACAGGGAGTGTGGCGAGGTGCGTCGGCTGCTGGCCGAGCACTTGCCGGCGATCATCGCGCTCGATGCGGTCGGTTTCGGGGTGCATAGAGCGGCACTTGTCGAAAAGCTGTTCGAACAATCTGTTGGCTACGGGCTCTTCGGCGACGGGGCGCTCAAGGCCTTCGCTCTCTGCCGGCCCTTCGGCCGCGGCCATGTCATCGGTCCGGTCCTAGCGGAGCGAGATACCGATGCCATCGCAGTGGTCCGGCCGCACATCGCCGATCATTCGGGCAGTTTCCTTCGGGTGGACACGCATATGGGAAGCGGCGAATTCGCCGCCTTTCTGGCGCACAGCGGAATGCCGGTTTTCGACACGGTGCTGACCATGTCGATGGGCAAACGCCTCGCCGATTTTGCGGTCGACTGTGCAGCTACACCGGTAACTTATGCTCTGGCCAGTCAGACTCTCGGATAGGTCAGCCGAGGATGCGGGCGGGCTCCGCACCATCCGCTAACCGGGAACCAGCATCGAAGCAACGTACAGCTTTCTGCAGCTATGCTGGATCAAACGCAGTAGGCCAAACTGCAATTGTCTCTGCCTTTAAGTTGTCTAGGGTGCGCATTTCACCTCGAACAGGAGGGCGTTCAGGCCGGCGCCGCGTAAGGAAGCCGGACGGAGCTTATAGTTGTCGCAGCTAAAGGGCGGCGCCCGCTGATCGCCATCGTATAGTCATGGTGCGAAGCGAGTGGAATGTGGTTGATGATCTGGCGCAGGGAGATTGCGGGCTATGCTCCCCGCGCTGGTCGTCGCCGCCGACTCACGTGGCTGCACTGCTTCATGCCCGCCAAGGACGCAGCGGTCGGACGAACGGGTTCCTGCAGACGCTGAGAGAGAGCCTAAACTCACCTCCATGGCGTCGGTGAGAATGTCAGTTCTCTCGCTCGGCCTTCTCTGTAGCTGCCTGGGTGCGAGTGGTGATTGTTGCTGATAGGACAGGCGTCACACGTTCTTCGATGCGCTTTCTCAACGAGGGGCGCGGCTTCCGCCGCCGTGGCTTTGCTTCAACATTTAACTATTAACTGTTTTGCAACTACGACGTTGACGTTTCCAGTGTCATAGGGTTAATAATCTCCTAATATAAGCATTGTCTAAAATCTCTTGATCGGAAACCGACGTTTTAGACGATGCAATTGGGTTGGGAGACGTAGCGCTGCGACCAACGTCGTCGCAGCCGCCATCAAGCGATCATCATCCGCAAGCTCCAGCCGGCACTTCTTGTCGGCGCGCTCGCTGATGGTGCGCCGCACTCGCTTCCGGCCCAGCTGCGTGGCGACTTTGGGATCGATGCTCGGACAGAGCGTGGTCGTACAGGACTATCAACAAACAGGCGTTGGGGCGTCTGCTACAGAAACAGGGGTTGAAAATGGCTACTCAGATCACCGGTGCCGGCGGCACAACGACGTCGTTCTCCAATACACCGCAGGCAAAGGACGACACCTTCCTCTATTCGGAAGATGCAACTGGGGTCCTTGTCCTGAATGTTTTGGCGAATGATCTGGGTGGCGCAGCCAAACAGCTCTACTCCATCGACAACGCCGACAGTCCGACGACCGCGACGAAGATATATGCCCCAGCAGAACTGCTCACGCGTGACGCGACATATTCCACCGATAGTGGGGGAGCCCTCGGAACAACCGACACAAGCCTCTTGGGCGCCAAGATCTGGATAGCCAGCGATGGCACGATTCACTACAACACCGCCGATATCAACACGTTGTTGCAGTCACTCGCGCAGGGCCAGGTTCTTACCGACAAGCTAACTTACGCCGTTCAACTCGGCAACGGCACGCTGAGCTGGGCTACGACCACTATTCAGTTCACCGGCACCAACGACAAGCCGGTGATTGGCGCTGCCACGCTTGTCGGCGCCGTCACCGAGGATGCCCACACACCCATCGAGACCGCGACCGGCACCATGGCATTTAGCGACGTCGACCTTACCGACTTGCATCTGGCCTCGGCGGTGTTCAAGGGCACCGACTATAGCGGCCAGCTCGGCTCGCTCAACGCGGTCAAGACCACCGACACCACCGGTACCGGCTCCGGCGGCTTGGTCACCTGGACCTTCACTGCTGCGGATTCGGCCCTCGACAAGCTCGCGGCCGGCCAGGTTGTGCATGAGACCTATACGGTCACGCTCGACGACCAGAATGGCGGTGTTGTCACCCGCGATGTGGTTATCACCATCACCGGCACCAACGACAAGCCGACCATCACGGCGCATGACGACGGCACGGTTTCGGAAGGCGATGACAACGCCGCCGCCCGCACCTCATCGGGCACCGTCACCTTCAGCGATGTCGACACCAGCGACACGCACACGCTGTCGGTGAGCGTGGCGGCCGCTCATGGCACGGCCAG